>JBGOYO010000079.1:0-9448 GCA_041479715.1 Anaerolineae bacterium | reverse complement strand
GGGGCGTGATCCACCTCAAGGATATCGTTAAAGGGGGGATCAAGGAACGCTTCACCCAGCTGCGTAAGATGGGCATCAAAACCGTGATGATCACGGGTGACAACCCGCTGACTGCAGCCGCCATCGCCGCTGAAGCTGGGGTGGATGACTTCCTGGCCCAGGCAACCCCTGAGACCAAGCTGAAGCTGATCCGTGAATACCAGGCGGGTGGAAGGCTGGTTGCCATGACCGGTGACGGCACTAACGATGCCCCGGCCCTGGCGCAAGCTGATGTGGCAGTGGCGATGAACACGGGCACCCAACCTGCGCGTGAAGCCGCCAACATGGTCGATCTGGATAGCAACCCGACCAAGCTGATTGAAATCGTTGAAATCGGCAAGCAATTGCTGATGACCCGTGGATCGCTGACTACTTTTAGCATCTCCAACGATGTATCAAAATACTTCGCCATCATCCCGGCCGCCTTTGCCAGCACTTACCCTCAGCTAGAAGCGCTTAATATCATGCGGCTGGCAACGCCGGAGAGCGCCATCCTGTCGGCAGTGATCTTCAACGCTCTGATCATTGTGGCCCTGATTCCCCTGGCGCTCAAAGGAGTACCCTATCGGGCCAAAGGAGCGGCTCAACTCTTACGCGACAATCTGCTCATTTATGGGCTGGGTGGATTGGTCGCGCCCTTTATTGGAATTAAGCTGATTGACATGCTCCTTGTCTTTTTGCACCTGGTATAGCCGTATGATCAGCCTATGGCGCTATGATTGATAAATAATATTAACCTGGAGAGGTAAATTATGAAAAGCAATCGGTTATCTTTTTCGTCCACAATCTTCTTCAACTGTATCTTCGCCTTTTTGTGCGTGGTAATCCTGACAATTCCTATGCTATTAATTGGCAGGGATACGCTGGGTGAAGCCGTCATTGCCTTGTTGTATCTGGTGCCGGTCGGGTGGAGTGCAGCCCGCTGGGGGCAGGGAGCAGGGGTATGTGCCGCAGTAATGGCAGCCCTAGCATTTGACTACTTTTTCATTCCTCCTTTCTATACATTTGCGGTGGGCAGGCTCGAAGGCTGGCTGGTGCTGATCATTTTCCTGGTTGTATCGATCGTGGTCATCGGTCGTATCCAATCCGGCTTGACCAAAGCTCAAACCAGCGAGCGGGAGGCCATCTTTATGTACGAGATGAGCGCCACCCTGGCAGGGTTGCGCACCCCGGAAGCAGTCGTGCATGCCCTGGCAACCCATTTACAACTGATGTTCCAGGCAGAGTTGGTGGAAGTATGCGTTCAACCAGCGAATAAACCGGAATCATTGTTGGTGAAAGTGCCGCCAGATGTCGAGGGGAGCGGGATCCCAGACCGCATTCTACCTATATTGGCTTCGCCGGGATTGATAGGAGAAATCCGCATCTGGCGTGGGCACGGATGGTTGCCTGCTGAAGGCAGCCGGTTGTTGAGCAACCTGGCCACACAGGCATCGCAGGCGCTGGAACGGGCTCGATTGGCTGAGGTGGAAACTTCATTAAATGCATTACAAATGCAGACTGTAAATAAAGGTTGATATGCGCACACAATTAAGACCGGCAATCATTATCCTTGCCATATTCACACTATTGACCGGAGTTTTATACCCCCTGGTAATCACCGGAGTCGCTCAGCTGATCTTCCCGCATCAGGCAAACGGCAGTCTTATCCTACAAAACGGACAGGTGGTGGGATCACAATTAATTGGGCAATCCTTTGACGACCCGCGCTATTTCTGGGGACGCCTTTCAGCGACTTCGCCCTACCCATACAATGCTGCCTCCTCCACGGGTTCTAATCTGGGACCGTCTAACCCAGCTTTGACCGACGAGGTTAAAGCCCGCATTGCTGCATTGAAGGCGGCTGATCCAACCAATAATTCGCCCATCCCGGTGGATTTAGTGACTTCCTCTGGGAGCGGCCTTGATCCGGATATCAGCGTCGCAGCTGCTCTTTACCAGGTGCCACGCGTTGCTAAAGCACGTGGGATTAGCGAAGAGGTTGTACGTGGATTGGTGAACCGTTTCACTGTTGGAAGGCAATTTGGCATGCTGGGAGAACCGCGCATCAATGTTCTCGAGCTCAACCTGGCGCTAGATGGGATAAAATAAGACGGGGAGCGTTGATTAATGAGTTCATTGCCTCCTGACAATCGTCCGGATCCCGACAAGCTTTTGACCCATGTCCAGGCTGAAGAGAAGCAGCGCCTGCGTGGTCGCCTTAAAATTTTCTTCGGTTATGCAGCCGGGGTTGGCAAGACCTATGCCATGCTTGAAGCCGCGCACCAGCGTATGGCTGAAGGGATAGATGTTGTAGTGGGTTACGTCGAAACTCATAACCGGGTGGAGACGGAGAACATGCTCAAGGGTCTGGAAGTTATCACCCGGCAAACGATCACCTATCGTAACATTCAGCTGCCCGAAATGGATATAGATAAGATATTGGCGCGCAAGCCGCAATTGGTGCTGGTGGACGAGCTGGCGCACACCAATGCCCCTGGCTCACGGCATGCCAAGCGTTATCAAGACGTAGAAGAGCTGCTGGCTGCCGGGATTGATGTTTATACCACGCTAAATATCCAGCATCTCGAAAGTCTGAATGACGTGGTGGCGCAGATAACCGGTACAAAGGTGCGCGAAACCATACCCGATAGTGTGATCGATGAGGTCACTGATATCGAGCTAATCGATTTACCTACAGAAGAGCTGTTGAACCGGTTAAAAGAGGGCAAGGTTTACGTCCCTGAACAGGCTGGGCGCGCCATCGAAAAATTCTTCCGCCAGGGCAACCTGACTGCCCTGCGCGAGCTCACCATGCGCCGGGCAGCCGAGCGTGTGGACGACCAGATGCTGAGCTACATGGAAACACGTGCCATCCCTGGCCCTTGGCCTGCCGGCGAACGCCTGCTGGTTTGTATCAGCCCGGGAGCAGTTAGCGAGCGGTTGATCCATACTGCCCGCCGGCTGGCGGATGAGCTGAAAGCCGAATGGGATGCCATTTATGTTGAAACCCCGCAGCAGGCTGGGATGTCCGCAGATCAACGCGACCGCCTCTACCGCATGCTGAGGCTGGCCGAAGACCTGGGTGCCAAATCAGTCTCTCTGCCTGGTCAATCGGTGGTGGAGACCATTACCGATTATGCCCGCAGCCACAACGTCACTAAAATAATCATCGGGAAATCGCGCCGTTCACATTGGTATGAATTGCTGCGTGGTTCCGTGGCAGAACAGCTGATCCGCCAGACCGGGCCAATCGATGTATATTTTGTCAACAGCGAGGCCCAGCCTGAATTCAAACAATCAGAACGTGTTTGGCAACCTCACCATCCCTGGCGCAGATATTTATGGAGTATTGCGCTGGTGGTTGCTACCACCGGCGTCTGTGCATTGGTCGCTCCGTATATTTCACCCACGAACCTGGTGGTCATCTACTTATTATCCACCGTTGTTGCGGCCATTTTTCTCGGACGCGGACCTGCCGTCTTGGCTTCGTTTTTAAGTGTGGCGGCATTCGATTATTTCTTCGTTCCACCCCAGCTCACCCTGGCGGTTACGGACACTGAATATATATTAACTTTCTTCGGTTTACTGGCGGTGAGCCTGGTAATTAGCTACCTGACCGCCCAGGTGCGCGAACAGGCAGACGCAGCCCAGCGTCGCGAAGCGCAAACCGCGGCCTTGTATGAGCTTGGTCACGATCTGACCGCCACCGTCGGTTTGGATGCGGTGGCCAAAACGATCATTTCCCATATCAGCCAGACCTTTAGCCGCGAAGTTGCCATTTTTCTCCCGGAAAGCGGTCAATTGAGGTTATATAGTGCCAGTCCAGGTCTGGTGGTGGCTGAAAACGAGCTGGCCGTTGCCACCTGGGCCTTCGAGCACGGTCAGATTGCCGGACGCGGAACGGATACCTTACCAGACGCCTCGATGCATTATCAACCGCTAAAAACCACACACGGGGTGATTGGTGTGTTGGGGGTTAAGCCAGTCAGTCCAAACTCCTACATGAGCCCTGACCAACGCCGGACGTTGGATGCATTCGTCAACCAGGTGGCGCTGGCGATCGAGGGGGCGCGGTTGGCTGAGCAAGCCCGTCAATCACAGCTTTTGGAAGCCACCGAAAAACTGCAGACCGCGCTGCTCAATTCGATCTCGCATGATTTACGCACGCCTTTGGTCTCGATCACGGGGGCATTAAGCAGCCTGGAAGAATCCGGTCCGGCATTGGATGAAGAAGTGCGGCGTAGCCTGATTGAAACTGCACGCGAAGAAGCTGAGCGCTTGAACCGACTGGTAGGTAACCTCTTGGATATCACTAGACTGGAAGCTGATGTGATGCGCCTGCACCGCGAAGCCTGCGATGTGCAGGAATTGATCGGGTCGTCTCTGGAGCAAGTCGGCACGCCGCTTAAAAATCGTGTTGTGAAGGTGGAGATATCGCCCAAGCTACCGCTGGTAAACCTGGATTTCGTGCTGTTCAGCCGGGTGTTGGTAAACATCATCGATAATGCTCTTAAATACTCGCCTCCAGATAAACCGATCGAAATCAAGTCACGTGTCTCCAACCACAGCCTGGAAATCACCGTGGCAGACCGGGGCGAGGGCATCCCGGTGGATGATCTCGAGCACATCTTCGATAAGTTCTACCGGGTGCAAAGACCTGATAATGTGAGCGGTACCGGGTTAGGTTTATCCATTAGCAAGGGTATCATCGAGGCGCACGGGGGGACCATCCGGGCGGAAAACCGCCGCGGGGGTGGGGCAATCTTCATCGTAAGCCTGCCCTTAGAAGGGAATGTAACCAATGAATGACATAGGTTTACGGGTACTGGTTGTTGACGACGAGCGCGCTATCCGTCGATATCTGCATGCTGCGCTTAACGCCCAGGGATACACCGTATACGAAGCAAGTGGTGGAAAGGACGCCCTGAACATGGTTGTTGCTGACCGGCCTGACCTGATCATCCTCGACCTTGGCTTGCCTGATATTGACGGTGTAGAAGTCACTCGCCAGCTGCGTGAGTGGACGCACATCCCAATTATCATTCTCTCCGTTCGGGAGCAGGAAAACGATAAAATTGACGCCTTGGACGCCGGGGCCGATGATTATCTCACCAAACCATTCAGCAGTGGTGAGCTGATGGCGCGTATGCGGGCAGCATTGCGGCATTCCATGCAAACAACCGCTGAGCCAGTCTTTAAAATGGATAATCTCAACGTGGATCTCACCCGGCGCCTGGTGAAGATGGACGGTGAGGAAGTATCGTTGACACCCACGGAATATGACCTGTTGAGAATCCTGGTTCAAAATGCCGGAAGAGTCCTTACCCATCGACAACTGCTGCGCCAGGTATGGGGAGGTGCCTATGAAAGTGAGGCGCATTTGTTACGTGTGAACATGAGCAACTTGCGCCGGAAGATTGAGCCTGATCCCACCCGCCCACATTACATCATCACTGAACCGGGGGTCGGTTATCGCTTGCGAGCCGAAGCCTGACCATGCGGTCCAAGACCTAACCATACAGGACTTTTTCGCCGAGAACATCTGGAACAAATTCGCCATCCAATTAGCGATCATCTACCTAATCGGTCGAATAATTTCCAGTCTCCATCAAGAAGGGGAGGTAAGTATTAATTTACACTGACCTACGGACAATTCATCAGACAATTGTATATAATGCGTGTCATTTCGAGCCGGAAGTGAACTTCTTACGGCGTGGCAATCTGCTCTTTTATGGTATTGGTAAATTAAATCGCTATTATGGACAGTTTTGGAGGGATTGTCCGAACATTCGTCCACACCTAATTCTCCATTCTTGACAATTCATTGTAGTTAGACTACAATAGTTATAGGTAAACTCTATTATAGGTTGGCTGATTGGGGCATTTGTCTGGAGCGGTGAACCTGATTACCGCCCGATGAATAGAATTCCGAATAGTCTACTGCCACAAGCGGCGCACAGTAACCCCGCATGAATAGATCGATAGGCCTGTGCGTCGTATTCGATAAAAGCAGTTGACTGTTTGTTTTATCATGCTTGGATGCGAGGTTATTGATCATGACTACTACCACTCTCCAACCATCGGAAACCCTGCGGGTGTACGATGATATCTTGCAGACTAACGGTAAAACTCCCCCGGTGCGGCTTTCGGTCGGCCTTGAAAATGTGGATGATTTGCTGGCAGACTTATCACAGGCTTTGGGATAGGAATAGCTATTATGATCAACAATACCCTTCAACCCTGGGCGCTCGACCCAGATGAGGCCATCCGGATGCAGGAAGACATGCACCAGAAACTGGTGCTAACCTGGGATGGTCGCAATGTGCACACTATCGGCGGTGTTGCCATCCATGAAACCGTTAGCTCGGTGGTGGCGGCTATCGCTGTCTTTCGCTACCCAGATCTGACCCTTATCAGCACCTTTACCGGCGAAGCACCACCGGCATTTCCTTATATTCCCGGGCTGCTGGTCTATCGCGTCGGTCCAGCCATTCTTAATGCCTGGCAAAAGGTGACCGAGAAACCGGATTTATTATTGCTCCAGGCACATGGCATCGCACACCCGCGTGGGATGGGCCTGGCTTCTCATGTGGGATTGTGGCTTAATATTCCCACCATCGGTGTGGCTAAAACCCTGCTGTATGGGTGTGAATCAGGGGTGAGCGATAAGGTCGGAGATTGGACCGAGCTGCTCGATGAACACAATTCTAAACAGGTCATCGGCGCCGTTCTACGCACTTGCGAGAGTGCCAAGCAGGTTTACGTCTCTGCAGGTCATTTGATCGATCTGCCGCATTCGATTGCATTTGTGTTGGCTGCCTGCCGTGACCATCGCCTGCCTGAGCCAATCCGTTCAGCCCAGGCCTCGGCTGCTCATAAAAAACCCCGCCATGAAAAACAGGTCAGCGGAGCATGATCCGGGCATCCAATGCCCGGCAGCCGTTACTCTCCTGAAACACGCGTAATGGGTTGATGTCGAGCTCCCGGATCTCGGGGAAATCGATCAATAATTGTGATAAGCGCATCAGGGCATCACTCACCGCCTGGAGATCAGATGGCTTGTGGCCACGTGCACCCTTGAGGATGGGAGCACCACGCAGCTCATCGATCATTTCTCTCGCCTCCTGATATGTGATCGGTGCCACCCGCAGGGAGACTTCCTCCAGCACCTCCACGAAGATACCACCCAACCCGATCAGCACCACCGGACCGAAGTTTGGGTCCTGCCTGCCGCCCAGGATCAGCTCCTGCCCACCCGTCACCATGGGCTGCACCAACACCCCGTCAATGTTCGCCCCCGGATAAGACGATCGGATTCGGCTCAGCATATCATCGAAGGCTTCCTCTACCGCCGGTCCGTTTCTTAGATTCAGCTGCACCCCACCCACATCTGACTTGTGCGAGATCTGCTCGGAGATGACTTTGATCGCCACCGGGTAGCCCATCTTTTCGCTGGCTTGCCGGGCTTCCTCCTTGGTGGATGCACGCACGCCCACGGCAGTCGGGATGCCATACTGCTCCAGCACCTGCATCGACTCGGACAGCAGCAGGTCCCGTTTCTCCTGGCGGGCATGGATGATCAAACTGCGCACTGCCTCCTGGTTGACTTTGAAGGAAGGCGTTTGTTCCGCACTGCGGATCTCCTGCATGCGGCTGTAATAGCGGTAGCTCATCTCCAAGGCGCGGATGGTCTCGACCACCGCGGTGAAAATGGGGTAGGCATAGGTTTGCCGCAGGTAATTTACTTCCTCGGCGCTGGTGGATACATAGTACGCGATCGGTTTATCATAACGCTTCGTCAGCTCCACCACCCGTTCCAACAGCTTGCGGCTCGTTTCGATTTCAGGTTCTGAGGCTGTATGGAGGAACACCACCCCATCTACATTACCCAATTTCAGGGTCTGCTCGAGAATCTGGGCGTAAACATCCAGGTCGAACAAGTCTCCCAGGTCAACCGGATTGGTCAGCTTGATCACCGAAGCGCGGAAATGCTTCTCGATCTCCTCCAGGAAGGATTGAGGCAGCTGGGCCAGCTCGAAACCCGATAGCTCGCTGGAATCTGCCGCCACCACCGCATGCCCCCCTGACCGTGAAATGATAGCCAGGTTTTTTCCCCGCATGGCGGGCAGGCGCAGGGCTTTCAGGTTGTTGAGCAGGCTGGTGGCATCGTGCACACGCACGATATCCGCCTGTTTGAAAGCTGCCTCAGCCACCTTATCATCACTTGATAAAGCTGCGGTATGCGAGGCGGCAATGACTTTGCCCAGCTTGCCGATGTTTGATTTAAACACCAGGATCGGCTTGGTGGAGCGGCGGGCGATATCCATCAACCGCCGACCATCCCTCAAGCTTTCCAGGTACAGGAAGATCACTTTTGTACCCTCGTCCTCGAGCATAAATTCCAGCACATCCTCCGCGCTTGTATCCAGCATATTTCCCACCGAGACGAACTTGTTGAGAGCAATGCCTTCATTCGCCATCAGGTTCAGCACCGAGAAGCCCACTCCGCCGCTTTGCGAGATGAGCGATACCTCACCTGGATCGGAAGGTTTTTTCAAACGCAGGAATGGTACGCTGAACCCGTTATCGATGTTGATCACCCCCACGCAGTTCGGGCCTAGGAAGCGGATGCCGAAACGCGCTGCCACCTGTACGATTTGTTCCTCCAACCGCAAGCCTTCTTCGCCGTATTCGCGGAAGCCGGCCGTTTCGATGATCGCCCAACGCACCCCTTTTTGACCGCATTCTTCCAGCACGGTCGGCACCGTTTTGGCGGGCGTCAGGATCACCGCCAGGTCGATATGATCGGGGATATCCGAGATCGAGCGGTAGATGCGGTGGGTCTGGACGAAACCGCCAGAAGGTCCTACAGGGTACACGATGCCCCCGAAGCCGAATTCCACCAGGTTGCCGACGATGTTACGTCCCAGGTTGTCCGGCTTATCCGAAACGCCGATCACAGCGACGCTATTTGGGTAGAAAAACTCACGCATATCGAAAATCCTCCTATTCACAACTTAAAGACGACCATCTCAGTAAATTATAGTCGAGGACAATGTACATATGCATTATTAGTGGAACTTGGAATGGAAATTCTCTCATCATGGGACTATACTTTATAACCATGAACGATCTTAATTCCAAACGCATCCATCGAGTGACAGCCCTGGTCTTCGCCACGGCTGTCATCTTTTTCCTGTTCTTCCAGGTAAACAAGCGCAACCCGTTCGTCGAGGCTAACCCGTTCGCCAATGACCCCTACGATGCGGTTGGGTCGATCGCCTTCCAGGTAGCATTGCTGATCAGCTTACTAAGTTATGCACGCGTTCTTCGAATGCGTGATGACAAGTTACAATCCAAGGAAAGGCTGATCCTGCATGGGAATATCCTCGTCCTGGCAGCAATCTTCATCACCCTGATCAGCGAT
>JBGOYO010000078.1:0-9463 GCA_041479715.1 Anaerolineae bacterium | reverse complement strand
TATTTATCGCAGGCTTCCTGGCTCATCGCCACCAGTACATCCGCGATGATCACCTCCGGGTGGTCAATCTCGCCCTGTGCGATCACCACCTCGGCTTTGCTGGCTCCCCCGCGTGCCTCTGGTCCATAGCTCTGGGTTTGGGTGGCGTTCTTGTTATCATAGATTGCCGCTGCTTCTGCCAGAATAATGCCTGCTAGGATCATCCCTTGCCCGCCCTCACCCGCCAGCCTGATTTCCATCCGATCACCGTTTTTCTTGGTTGCCATTAGTCATCTCCTTAGGGCTATACCGGTTTGGAAGCCATGGCTGCCTGCACTCTCTGAATCAGCTCTTCATACTGTTGGGTGTATTCAGGCTTTTCGATATCGTGCACAACCCCGCGCACGATTTTTGTTTCACGCTCTTCCGGAGACATTTTCTCAGCTGCACTGGCAGAAACGCTGTTTTCTTTCAGCTGGCGCATCATGTCCACCGTGGAGCCGAGTTTGTTCATCCGGCCGAATGTAGTCGGGCAGTAGCTCACCGCTTCAACCAGGCTAAATCCATTTTTACGAATCGCCTGTTCAAGGAACCGGTCCAGCTCGACCGCATGGTAGACTGTGCTGCGCGCCACGTACGTTGCCCCGGCCGCTTTCGCCAGCTCGCAAATGGGCATGGGGGGTTCGATGTTGCCATACGGAGCAGTCGATGCCTTGGCACCTATCGGAGTGGTCGGGCTATACTGCCCCCCCGTCATCCCGTAAATGGAATTATTGACTACGATGGCAGTGATGCCGATATTGCGCCGGGCGGCGTGGATGAAATGGTTGCCACCGATAGCCATTGCATCCCCATCCCCCATAATGGTAATCACTTTCATCTTCGGTTTGGCGATTTTTAGCCCGGTCGCAAACGCCAGCGCCCGCCCATGCGTAGTGTGGATGGTGTTGAAATCCATATACACCGGCATGCGTCCGGTGCACCCAATCCCTGAAACCAACGCCACGTCATCCTTGTCCAGCCCGATTCGATCGACCGCCCTGATCAAAGCTCCCATCACAATGCCTATTCCGCATCCCGCGCACCACACGTTGGGGAACTTCTTGGTGGGTCGTAAATACATATATTCAGTATGTTCAGCTTGTGTCGCCATAGTTACCTGTCTTCAATTGCTTCGAGGATCATTTGGGGTGTGACCATCTCACCATTGGCTCGGTTAACCCTTACCACCTTATTTCGGCCAGCAACCCGTTCCACTTCCAGGGCTATCTGCCCCAGGTTCATCTCAGGGACGATGATCCGCTTGGCGGTCTTCGCCACCCGGCTGATCTCATCTTCAGCAAACGGCCATAGGGTCAGCAAGGTGACCATCCCGACCTTGGTGCGCCGCTGGCGTGCTAACTTGACCGCGTGCCGGGCACTGCGTGCTGAAGCACCGTAGGTGACCACGATGGTCTTATCGTTTTCCGAACAGTCCTCTTCTACCATAATAATATCGTTGAGGTTGCGTTCGATCTTGCGGTGCACCCGTTCGATCCATGGGTCGATCTCATCCAGGCGTGTGGTTGGGTAGCCGAGCACATCATGGAATAAAGCAGTGATGTGATAGCGGTACCCCTCGCCAAAATTCGCCATGGGCGGTACGTCGCTCAACGAATCGCCGTAGGGTTTGTACCATTCAGGTGGCACATCCGTCGCAATACGCTCCACTCGCTCAACCGAATCGAAATCTGGCAGTTCAATCTTCTCGCGCATATGCCCGATTACTTCATCGGTAAGCAAAATCACTGGTGTGCGATATTTCTCGGAAAAATTAAAAGCCTTCACCGTCAGATCAAAAGATTGGCTGACTGACACCGGGCTGAGGACAATAATCGGGTGATCGCCATGGGTGCCCCAGCGGGACTGCATCACATCTCCCTGAGAGGCGCTGGTGGGCTGCCCGGTGCTTGGTCCCAGGCGCTGCACGTCCACAATCACCACCGGCACCTCGGTCATTGCCGCATACCCGATATGCTCCTGCATTAGCGAGAATCCCGGTCCTGAAGTAGCCGTTAGCGATTTTAAGCCCCCCACCGACGCACCGATACAAGCTGCCAGGCTGGCAATCTCATCTTCCATCTGGATAAACTTCCCACCCACTTTGGGCAGCTCCCTGGATAACATCTCTGCAATTTCTGTGGAAGGTGTAATGGGGTAACCGGCGTAAAATTTACATCCCGCCGCAATCGCTCCCCAGCCAACCGCTTCGTTCCCTTGCATTAATCTAACGGTCAATCTTCCCTCCTTAACTCTCAACCCTTTTAACAATAATCGCCAGATCCGGGCAATGAGTATCACACCAGTGGCATGCGGTGCACTTCTCGGGATAAACCACCACCGGGTGGTCATCGTCATCTAAAGCCAGCACTTCCGTGGGGCAAAAAGCAACGCAGATCCCACAGCCTTTGCACCAGTTGGCAAATATGGTCACCTGGCCGCGCGGCCCTTTTTTAGCCGTGGTTTTCACATCCATCACCGTTTGTTCAATCTTTGAGGGTTCGTTCATGCTGTACCATCCTCACCCTGATCCTTCGAATTTAGACATATCTTATCCAATCATTATACATAGCGCCAATACCCATCGTAACCGATAAACAGCTATTATTTCGAGTGAATTTCATCACATTAACCACGTGCAGCATCACAATTTCATCTGAATATCTATAATACACCCAACCATCAATATTTTGACCAGTTCATGTTAAAATGAGAAATCATGGCAACCGGGACCACTATGACCGTTGAACCGCGCAATATAATTAATAGCCGTTATGGTTTAAACTTGGCGTATCTCATCGGTAGATACACTCCCAACTGGCTGGGTCGCCGGATTGCATCATTTGGAGCTGATAGAATTTCCGCCCGCAAGGATTGGAAGCTGGTGCAGGCTGCCCGCCTCAACCAGTGGGTGGCACGGGGGGAGAATCTCGACCACACCGCCCTCGATAAAGCGGTGCGCGAAAACTTCCGGGCTACTGCTCGTTCGATCTTCGACCTATACCACAACATCAATAATCCGGATAATTTCCGCAACATTGTTGATGTCCATCCCATCGCCGAAGAGTTTCTGAAGCGTCCTGAATTTTCTGAGCGCGGCCTGGTTGTGTCAGGGCTGCACATGGGTAGTTTTGATTTTATCGGTCAAGCTGCGGGTGTCGCCGGAGTAAAAGCCATGTATCTGGGTTTACCAAATTTGAACTCAGGTTATCAAAAACAGCTTGAAATGCGTAGGGAAAAAGGGATGAACATGATTCCCACCTCTTCGGCATCGATAAAACAAGCCATAAAATACTTGCGGGCTGGAGGCGTGGTCATGACCGGTATAGATCGACCGGATGAAAGTATCCCATATCGACCACGCTTCTTTGGTCGTCCCGCAGCACTCCCCATCCACCACATTTTTATTGCTCTCAAAGCCCAGGTGCCTATGATGGTCGCCTCAGTGCTTTGGATGGCGGATGGAAAATACCACTTCTTGTTCTCTGAGCCTATTGAGATGCAACCGCATCCCGACCGCCGCACGGAAATCATTCAAAACGCTGAAAACGTCTTGAAAGTTGCAGAGAGTTTCATCCGTCAAGCCCCAGGCCAGTGGGAAATGACCTTCCCGGTCTGGCCCGAAGCCATGAGTGAGGTCCCACAATAAGGATGTTCGTTGGAGAGATCGTATGAGTAATATCAAAGACCACAAGCGCGTGAATGACATCCTTCTTGGGCCTCTGGAGCGTCCTGCCCTGCAGTGGCTGGCTGCGCACCTGCCGGCCTGGGCCACACCCGATATGATGACCACCATAGGCATCTGGGGTGCGCTGGTGATTACGCTCGGGTACGGACTCAGCCGCTTTCATCCCGCTTTCTTATGGCTGGCCACACTTGGATTCATCATCAACTGGTTCGGGGATAGCCTGGATGGCACCCTGGCGCGTTTCCGCCACATCGAGCGCCCAAAATATGGTTTTTATATCGACCACATCACGGATTGCGTCACCGAAATCATCATCATCCTGGGTCTCGGCTTGAGCCCTTACATCTCTTTTTCTGTTGCCAGTATGTGCTGCATTGCCTACATTGCAATGTCGGTCTTAGTGTATGTGCGTATGAATGTGATGGGTGAATTTAAAATCTCGTACGGCAAGCTTGGACCTACTGAAGTGCGCGTAATAGCCATTGGGCTCACCACGGGCATGTTCTTTGGTGGTATAAAGGCTATTCAACTCACCCTTGGCTCGGTCACCCTGGCAATTAACCCATATGATCTTGTTGTGACTATCATCACCCTGCTCTTGGTCTTCTTCTTCGCTGAAACTAGCATCAAACAGGCAATTTTATTACGCAATTTAAACGAGTGACGCAATCGGTATCGGCAGCCCACACGCTTGTTCATAAAGCCTGCCGGCTGTAAGTACCATTGCATCTGCCCAAGATTTACCCACTACCTGCAACCCGATCGGTAATTTTTCACTTGACCAGCCGCAAGGTACCGACAGGGCGGGTAAGCCGGTCAGATTAAACGGAGCGGTAAATCGCGTGAGCAATCTCGGACGGTCGAATGGGTCAACTGCACCCCGCTCGGGAGCCGTGATCGGTGTTGTGGGGGTCAGTAGCAGGTCATATTCGTTGAAGAATTCGTTGAATTGGCAGCGCAGGATAGTCTGCATCCGCCGCGCCAGGATGTACTCCGTTGATGTATAGGCTGTTCCCAACTGCAGCCGCTTGAGCACATCATCACCGAAACCCTGTGGGTTCTCGGCTAATCGTTGGTGGTGGAAGGCTGCCGCATCACTGGGCGTCATCAAGCCATTTGCCATAGCAGCATCCCGCACATTCGGGAAGGATACCTGCTCAACAATCGCTCCCAATTCTTCAAAAACGTGGGCCGCTTGGTTTACAGCTTTGTGCACCTCACCATCAACAATCTCAGGGTCGGTGAAATAATCATTGGCTGCCAGGGCAATCCGCCAGCCCTTTATCCCTTCCTCTGTCAGACTTAGGTAATCCTCCACCGGCATATCGACTGACCAGGCGTCTTGCGGGTCATACCCCGCCACGGTCTGCAATAGGATGGCAACGTCTTGCACACACCTCCCCATCGGTCCGGCATGATCCAGGTTCCAGCTCAACGGGATTACGCCACGCAAGGAAATCCTGCCGTACGTCGGCTTGAGCCCCACCACCCCGCACAGGCTGGCTGGGATGCGGATTGAACCACCGGTATCGCTACCCATCGCCCCCATACATAACCCGGCCGCCAGCGAAGCCGCGTTTCCGCCAGATGAACCGCCCGTCATCCGTTTGAGGTCCCACGGATTGCAGCAATCGCCGTAATGCGGGTTTTCGTTGGTAACTCCCAGGGCAATCTCGTGCATATTGAGTTTTCCAAGTAGCACTGCGCCGGCATCCCTAAGCTTCTGCACCACGGCTGCGTCAGCTTCAGGGATGTAATCGGCGAAAAAGGTTGAGCCCGCCGTTGTGCGGATCCCTTGTGTCTCGTAGAGGTCTTTTAAAGCCAGCGGAATGCCATGCAGAGTGCCACGGTAATTCCCCTGCCCGATTTCCGCCTCTGCCTGTCGCGCCTGTTGTAAGGCCAGCTCCGGGGTTATAGTGATGAAGCAGTTCAGTCGGGGGTCCAGCTGGGCGATACGCACCAGGTGCGCCTGCGCCAGCTCAACCGGTGAGATTTGCCTGGTTTTCATCAGCTCTGCAGCTTCATGTAAGTAGAGAGAGGTCAGTTCCATAATTTTCTCCAATATGTCATCTAGGACCGCAAGCTGCTTTCGTGGTTAGAGATCAGTGCTTCCAGGCATTGGCAGTGAAGTAACTGAAGTAAAGGTCGGAGCAATTACCTCCAAAATCCTGTCATTGAGAGACCAGCCTTCTATGGCAAACGCGGCCATGCAAACAGCTTATCTGGTCGAAGCAATCTTCTCCAAACGGTAATTCCCATGGGTAGTCGTATTTGCTAATACTTTCATGGATTTGTCCATCATAATAACCCAAGAGAAAATTATCCATCCTACTTCACCGCCACCACACCGAACGCTCGCGGTACCCGTCTCACCTGACTGAACCCCGCTTGCTCCAACCGGCGTATCACCCCAGGTGTAACACTACGCCCCGATTTACTCTCCGGATCGCCAATATAATGGAACAAGTGGCTATGGTTGCGCATCACCCGGTACAATTCCCGATAAAAATCGCCCGAATACAGGTCACCCGCCAGGCTGAAAGCCGGTGGATCGTGGATCACGCGGGTGAAACTCCCAGCCTCCATCCCTGCCACAACGTCATAACTGTCGCCGATCACCTGTGTGATCTTCGGGTTATCAAAGAGCTCTTGTGACCAGGGGTTGAGCCGGCAAACTTTCAGCGCGGCAGGGTCGAGCTCGATTGTAGTGACTTGCTCCGCCGTCCGAGCAGCCTCGATGGCAGTGTACCCCAACCCAGTCGCCGTATCCAGGACCTGTCCAACCACAGGCTTGATCGCCCGAATCTTCTCAAGCGTATCCTGGTGTGGTTCGGTATCCTTGATTCGGTGCATTGGGATGCCTGATACAAGCATCGTGGGTGCACCTTGGGTTGGGTACAGGCTGTACACCCGGTCAGTCTCTTCAGAATAGAACTGGATCGCACGTGGAATCCCTTCTTCGATGACATAACAGCTGGATTTAGATTCCGCGATCTTCTCAACCGCTCCCCATTCCAGCATGCTGCCATCAGGGAGCATGAGCCCGTGCTCCACAACCGTCAGCTGGCTGGTGCTGATGCCCAGGTTTATGGAGATGCTCACAACTCCATTCCCTAGATGGTAGGCACGCATCGTCTGCTTTGCCTGGTAGTGGGATAAGACCACCATCATCATCTCGGTTATTCACTCCTGGGATAGATACCCATTTAACTCATCCAGAGTGTGCTGCGTATCGTGGTAATGAATGGCGTGCAGCCCTACTTTCCTGGCTGCTTCGACATTCTCCGTAATATCGTCGATAAAGACCGCTTCGGAAGGAAGAACCTTCAACCTCTCCAATGCCAGGTGGAAGATGCGCGGGTCGGGCTTGACCATCTTCACTTCCGCTGAGATGATCAGCTCATCGAACAACCCATTGATATTCCAACGTTCGTGTAGTGTCTGGCGTAGGTCATCCCAGGCATTGCTGAGCAGAGCAATTTTATAACTCTGGTGTAATTTTTGAATGCTATCAATCAGGACAAGATCTAGATCATCGCAAGAGAAAAATTCGTCCAATATTGCTTTGAATTCTTGCGGCGAAGAATTAAGCTGGCGACGCAGATTCTCCCAATGCTCCTGAATGGTAATTTCTCCCTTCTGTGCCCGCTCTCCCGATTCCCCCCCAAAAATGAATTCCTCCAGCTCCGACCGGGCCATTCCCAGTCTGGCAGCCAACCGCTCGCGCGGTGAAAAGTCAGCTGTGCGCAGTAGCACTCCCCCCAGATCGAAGATAATCGCCTTGATAGTCATCAAAATAAGTATATCAGATGGGGGAGGAAGAACTATTTTGGAATAAACCACATAATATTCAATTATCCATATCAAACCTGTGGACTGTAAATTCAACCAATCCATCCACAAATAAAACATTCACGAATACACGAATGAACCTTCTTCGCCTGATTCATTCGTGTACTCGCCTCAAATTCGCGGACGGTTAATCCCTCTCAAATCTGCAAGCCCTCCCCTTATCCCGCTTGACATCCCCCAAAAGCCTAATGTATACTTACCTCCTACTGCCGTCCTCATGAACCTATCATCCAAAATCCAACATTCCAAGGAGTAACTCATGCCTACATTTTCACGTATGCCGCGTTATGACATCCGCAATGACGGAGCTGGTCCTTATGCCATTTTTTATTGTGATATGTGCGGACGTGAATTCCGCAGTCAGCCTGATGTCGTCAATGCCGTGAAGACAGACCTCGGACGCTCCGCCCTCGGCGGTTTGCTACGTAAAGTGCCTCTCGTCGGCGGCAGCGTAGCCGATAATGTAGTCGGCGAAGACCCGCGCTACAGCTACAAGATGGATCCCGCTCAGCTCCAATCCGCCTGGAATCAATCCCAGGTACACTTCCGTGAATGCCCAACCTGTAACCGCATCGTTTGCCTATCCGATTTCGATGCCCAGAGTGGATTCTGCCAGGAAGACAGCCCGCGCACCGAGGAGATCTCCGAGGCTCGTGGTGCCCAGGCTGGTGCAGCGATCAAAGGCTTCGCCAATGCCTTTGGCCTGGGAAGCGCTTTGGATGGCGTCGGCAAAGCCGTGGAAGCTGCCGGCAAAGCTACCACCCAGATGGCAGTTTGCCCCAAGGATGGCACCCTGGCTGCCCCTGGCACCAAGTTCTGCCCGGAATGTGGCACGCCGATGACCCAACCAGTAGCTGCACTTTGCCCTAACTGCGGTACCGACACACATGGTGCCAAATTCTGCCCCAATTGCGGCACGAAGATGGAACAGGTCCCAGCGCACTGCCCCAACTGCGGTGCCGAGACTAAAGGCGCCAAGTTCTGCCCCGAATGCGGGACGAAACTCAGCTAGCTCTCCGTTTTATTCATCTGCACAAGGGCAGGATTCATCACCTGCCCTTTTTTTATACTATTTGAGATGCTTCTTCCGCTGCAGGTAGGTAAGCAAAGTGCTCACGTAAGCCGCGTGGCTCCAGGTTAACGGGCTGACCGATACTGGCTGGCCTGTATACGGGTCTACCTGTTCGGCTAATATCCCGCTTGGCAGGGCGTGCGCTGCCACCCACTCCAGGATCTCCATGGCTGGTTTAAGATCCTCCGACTTTTTTGCAGTCAGAGCGTACCATTCCGCCAACCATAGGGTGCAGATGAACCACGGGTTGCCCGGAACATTACTGATATCCTGGCTCACCTGGTGATACGCATCATTCGTGTAGCGTGCCACACCCCCAACATTCGTCTTCACCCATAGTTGTTCTCGGATGGCTTGCATGGTGGATATAATCTTGGGATCATCCGGTTGGTACATGCCGAACTGCCATAATCCCACTAAGCTGGAATCGATCGTCTCATCCACCTCCCAGCTGAAATTGCCGTTCACATTGACCATCCGAGCAAATCGCTTGAGGTCTGGTTGCCAGAGGTGCGCCTCCGCGCCAGCTCGGATCTCCTCCGTGGCCTGATGATATTTGTGCGCCCTCTCAGCCTCACCGAACGCATCAGCGAAATGAGCCGCAGCATTCAATCCACCCCACACAGCTGCCACCGTCCAACACAAGATGCCCAGGCGCTCCTCCCACAAATCGTAGCTGGCGAGCGGTAATCCGCTGCTTTTATCCCGGAAACTAACCATGAAATCTGCCAGCGGGCAGATCATCGACCTGTACAGCGGTTTGATAAAATAGACATCCCCATGGCGCGAGAAATGCTCCCACAAGGCCCATAACACCAGGGCAGTCTCATCTT
>JBGOYO010000077.1:0-9473 GCA_041479715.1 Anaerolineae bacterium | reverse complement strand
TGATGACGAACTTGCCGTAGTTGCGAGCTTCAGCTTCACGCTCGATCTTCGGCGTTACCATGTTACTTAGTCCTAACACAGTTCACCTCTTCCCCCGCGCCTGGGATTATCTTGAGTAATACTCAACGATGAGTTGTTCGCTAAGGTTGGCATCGATTTCCGAGCGCTCAGGCATGCGTACAACAGTCCCGGCTAGCTCTTTGAGATCACGGCTGAGCCAATTCGGCACGTTACGATCTTCCGCAAGGTCGGGCAGCTCTTTGAAATAAGTGCGCCTGCGCGAGCTGGGGCGGACGGATACGATATCACCGATAGCGACCGTCATCGATGGGACATCCGTGCGTACCCCATTGACGATGAAATGCCCGTGAGTGACGAGCAGGCGTGCTTTTGCACGACTATCTGCGTACCCGAGGCGATAAACAACGTTATCAAGCCGGCTCTCGAGGATCTGCAGCATGGTCAAACCAGTCAGACCACGTCGTTTCAGCGCGGCAGCATGGTAGCGGCGGAACTGTCGTTCCAAGACGCCATACACGCGGCGAGCCTTCTGCTTGGCACGCAATTGGCGTGCATAATCCGATTCGCGTTTGCGGCGGAATTGGGCGCTTTTGCCGTGCAGCCCTGGTGGATAACTACGCCGCTCGAAGGCACATTTCGGTGAGTAGCACCGAGCACCCTTCAGGAATAATTTTTCACCTTCTCGCCGGCACAATTTACATACTGGCCCACGATACTTTGCCATAAATTCTTACCTCTTCCTTCTGATAATTAATGATTAGACACGGCGCTTCTTCGGAGGCCGGCATCCATTGTGTGGTACAGGGGTCACATCAGTGATCGAAGTAACCTTCATGCCTGATGTTTGCACGGCGCGAATGGCATTCTCGCGACCAGGACCAGGACCTTTGACATAAATTTCAACTTCCTGCATACCCAGCGCTTGGGCGTTTTTCATCGCCGCTTCAGCTGCCACGCGGGCTGCATAGGGAGTGCTTTTGCGCGAACCCTTGAAGCCCGATGCTCCGGCAGACGCGCTGGTGACAGCGTTGCCTGACGTGTCAGTGATAGTGACAATCGTATTATTAAACGTGGCCAGGATGTGCACCTGCCCGGCGGACAGGAGACGCTTGGTCTTACGTGCGGATTTTCGGCGTCCAGTGGTTACTGTTTGAGCCATAATACCTCGCTATATCAACATCCGATTATTTCTTGGTAGCGCCACGTCGTCTTCCGCGACCGGCAACCGTCTTTTTGGGACCCTTGCGTGTGCGGGAGTTTGTACGAGTGCGCTGGCCTCGAACCGGTAAATTGCGCCGGTGGCGGAGACCACGATAACTACCAATCTCGATTAAACGCTTGATATTCATTTGAACGGAACGGCGCAAGTCGCCTTCCACTTTATAATGCTGACCGATATAATCACGCAGCTGACCAACTTCTGCATCAGTCAGGTCTTTGACACGGGTATCAGGGCTAACACCGGTGGCGCTGATGATCTCTCGAGCATGCGGAGCCCCGATGCCGAAGATATAAGTCAGGCCAACCTCAACCCGTTTGTTACGTGGTAGATCAACACCTTCAATTCTTGCCATAAGTCCTATCCTTGTCGCTGCTTATGTTTAGGATTTTCGCAAATGATATACAAACGCCCTTTGCGTTTCACAACCTTGCATTTTGAGCAACGTTTTCTGATTGACGATGATACTTTCATACATCCAACTCCTGACTAACCAAGCGTGTTTCCGTGTAGCCAAAGATTTGATTATACTTGACCATGCACCTGCCGTCCATAGTGATTATGGCAGGGTTAATATGAGCGCTTCTCCATCGGTTATGGCAACGGAGTGCTCCCAGTGGGCGGTGAGCGAGCCATCAACGGAGACGACCGTCCATTGATCCGGTAAGACTCTCGTTTGAGAGGTGCCAACCAGGACCATGGGTTCCAACGCGATGGTCATGCCCTGGCGCAGGATTTGACCCCGACCGGCGATGCCATAATTTGGCACCTGGGGACCTTCATGCATCTGCCTGCCCACACCGTGCCCGGTATACTCACGGGTGACATTGAAACCAGAGCTTTCCACAAATTCCTGGATGGCAGCTGAGACGTCACCAACCCGGTTATTCACCCGCATCTGCTTGATGCCAATGTATAGCGCCTGCTCGGTGATTTCGATCAGCCGTTGGGCTTGTGCAGAAATCTCGCCAACTCCGATGGAGAAGGCAGAATCTCCCACAAAACCCTCGAAAGTCGAGCCGCAATCTATCGAGACGATATCGCCAGCCTGCAGTTTGCGTTTGCCCGGAATGCCATGCACCAGCTGTTCATTGATGCTGACGCAGATGGACGCCGGATAAGGGTAGGGGCCGGGGTATCCCTTGAAGGTAGGGACAGCTCCATGCTTGCGGATCACTTCCTCCGCGGCTGCATCCAGCTCTGCGGTGGTGACCCCTGGGCGGATAAGCTGGCGGACGGCTTCCAGAGCGCGGGCATTGATGCGTCCTGCCTCGCGCAGTGTGGCGATCTCCTGCGGACTTTTAATCACGATGTTTCTTTCCCAGCTCATGATTTACCATTTCCTTGTAATGCAGCGAGCAAGTCTTGTGTCACCTGCTCGATGGGCTTTTTACCATCTACTTCGAGCAAGACACCATGCTTCCGGTAATAATCCACCAGGGGCTGGGTCTGCTCGAGATATACACGGATGCGACGTTTTACCGTTTCAGTCTTGTCGTCTTCACGCTGGTAGAGCTCTGAGCTATCAAAATCACAGATCCCGGCTTTACGCGGTGGATTGTACTTTTGATGAAACACATGCCCTGCCTGGCGGCAAGTCCAACGACCAGCGAGACGCTCGATTAGCACCTCGTCTGGCACATCGATGTAGGGGACGCTTTTAACCTGACCGTCCATCTCAGACAGCATGGCGGTCAACGCTTCAGCCTGGTGGGGTGTGCGGGGAAACCCATCCAATAAAGCTCCATCATGGCAGTCGGGGCGGGATAAGCGCTCCCGGATCATAGCAATGGTCACATCATCGGGAACAAGCTCCCCTTTGTTAATGTACGTATCAGCCATCTTGCCCAGGTCAGTGTGGTTTTTCAGGTTTTCCCTGAAAATGTCACCCGAGGAGATGTGCGGTAGGCGCAGCTTGGCTGAAATCGCTTCAGCTTGAGTGCCTTTCCCCGCACCGGGGGGACCTAGCAAGACGATAAACCTGGACATAATCTAACCGTTACCTCACCAGGAGCGAATCGTCGTAACCATGTAGCTTGAGGTCGGCATCGATGTTGAAGAACACATCTCTGACTACACCGACAACGATCAGCAAACCTGAAGATGATGTCAACAACAACCCGGTGCTCTTGCCGAAGGGCACGATCAATCCCACCAGCCAAGGCAGGACGGCTACAATGCCGAGGAAGACAGCACCAGGCAGCGTGATCCGGCGAAGGACACGCGTCAAATATTTCTGGGTGGGTGCGCCGCGGGCAACACCCGGGATCTGCGCACCGACTTTCTTCAAGTTCTCACCGTAGTTCTGTTGAGCAAACAAAACGTCGGTATAGAAGAAAGAGAAGAACACAACCATGAGGAAGTACATGATCCAATAACCATTGCCGTTACCACCGAACAGGTTGGTGATATAGGTGGCAACACTCGCGACCGTAGCATTTTTTGCCGAGGTAAAGAAGCTGGCGATGATGGACGGGAAAGTGAGCAGCGATTGTGCAAAGATGATTGGGATCATGCCTGCCATGTTGACCATCAGAGGCAAAGTACCCTTTACCGGCATGGACATACGTGCTCCAACCCGGCGCCCTGGGTACATGACGGGAACATTCCGGCGCCCCTGTTGTACAACAACGATGGCGAATATGGTGATTGCGCTAAGTACGATCATGAACGCCAGGGCGATCCAGCGCGTGGTTGGATCAGACAGGATACCCTGGACAGTCGCTGGGATACGGGCGACGATGCCGGCGAAGATGATCAGCGACAGACCCTGGTTGCGAAGGCCATATTCAGAGATCAGCTCACCCAACCAGATGGCGAACATGGTGCCTGCCGTCATACTGACAATAATCGTAAACGAAGGTAGAAAATTGCTGAACCCGAAATTCGCAATCACCGGTGATAGACCGATGCGGGTAGCGGAGTTGTTAAAAATATTGACCTGCCCGACGGCTTGTAAGGCGGCCATGGGTACTGCCAGGTAGTAGGTCCACTTTTCCTGCCACTTTTGACCCTCACGCGGGTCCTCTTCCATTCTCTTCTGCATGGCGGGGATAATGGGGGTGAGTAGCTGCAGGATAATCTGAGCTGTAATGTATGGGTAGACACCCATCGCCAGGACTGAGAAGCGGGAGACGGTGCCTCCAGACAGCAAATCCAGGATATTAATCAAGTTCCCCGCTGCGCCACCTGACTTCAGGATCGATTCCATCACGGTTCTATCAGCACCAGGAACAGGGACGTGACACGCAAAGCGATAAAACGCCAGAATCAGCAGTGTGATTAACAGCTTCCTCCGGATATCATGTGCTGACCATAAATAACGCCAGGCAGACCGCTTCATGTCATAAACTCCTTATCATCATCCTTACGATTTAATGATTTCTACACTACCACCAGCAGCTTCAACTTTAGCTTTAGCACCGGCAGTGATGCGGTGTACATTGATTTTCAAGGCAGTCTTGAGCTCGCCGCGACCCAAAATCACAACCGGTTTAGCCGGGTTGCGCAGGAGCTTGGCATCTGCAAGCGAGGCAGGGGTGATCTCACTGCCAGCTGGAAACTCAACCAGCTGATCAAGGTTTATCTCGTTATACTCGACCCGATTCAAAGGGGTAAATCCTTCACCACGTTTGAAGGGCAAACGGCGATAAAACGGCAGGTTGCCGCCCTGGTTGTACTGGCGGACGGGTTTTCCGGCACGCGCCCCCTGACCCTTGGTGCCACGTCCGGCGGTTTTGCCACGACGACCAGCCGTCCCACGACCAACCCGGATACCTTTTTTCTTGGCACCTTCTTGTGGTTTTAATTCATGAAGTTTCATTTTACTTCCTCCACCACGACCAGGTGTGCAACCTTGTAGAGCATTCCCCGCAAGGTGGGGGAATCTACCTGTTCCACGGTCTGGTGTAAATGCTTGAAGCCCAAAGCTTTGACGGTAGCTTTGTGCTCTTTGGAATAACCAACGGAGCTGCGCACTAATGTTACGCGGACGATTTTCTCTTTGGGTTCTTTTTTGCTAGGCATTTTTCCTCCGTTCCCAGAAGGGAGTCACATCCTTGATATCCTTTCCACGACGGGCAGCCTCATCCTTGGGGTTTTTAAGCGAATCCAAGGCTTCCATCGTGGCATACACCACGTTTAGCAAGTTGCTGCTGCGGAGGCTTTTCGTCAGGATATCGGAAACGCCCACGGCTTCTAGGACGGCGCGCACGCCGCCACCTGCGATGACACCTGTACCAGGAGAGGCGGGTTTCAATAGGACTTCTGCGCCACTGACGCGGCCAAGTACTTCATGCGGAATCGTACGACCATACAGAAACACCTTGTGCATATTATGGTGTGCTTTTTCAGAGGCTTTACGCATAGCATCGGGGACGGTATTAGCTTTTCCGACACCAATCCCTACGCTGCCATTGTTATCTCCGACAACCACGGTGACACGGAATGAGAAGCGGCGCCCACCCTTGACGACCTTGGCTACACGCCCAATCTCGATCACGCGTTCGTCATATTCTTGTTGCTCATATTCTGCATTTGGATAGTCTGTCATGCTTTTCTCCATGTGCCTTCCGGCTAGAACTTAAGACCGCCTTCGCGCGCACCTTCTGCCAATGCTTTAACACGCCCCATATACTTGTAACCTCCACGGTCAAATGAAACGGTCTGGATGCCCTTTCCGAGGGCACGCTCAGCCAGTGTTTTACCAACCAGGCGGGCTTTATCAGCTTGCTTGAGCCCCTTTACCTGCTCGCGAAGCGTTGGGTCGATGGTGGATGCAGACACAATAGTATTGCCTGCGATATCATCGATCACCTGAGCATATATCCCATTAAGGCTGCGGAATACGCTCAAGCGTGGGCGTGCGGGTGTGCCAAAAATATCCTGGCGAACGCGGGTGTGACGCCGGTTGCGTGCTGCAGAACGTGTTTTATTTGAGCTTGCCATAATCTTATCCCTTACCCGATTTACCAGCCTTACGGCGGATCTTTTCTTCTGCGTATTTAATACCTTTACCCAGGTATGGCTCAGGAGGACGCTGTTTACGAATAAAATCGGCCATCTGACCCACTTGCTGCTTATCCGGACCCAAAACCTTGATCTGGCGGGTCTTTGGATCAGTTTCAAATGAAATCCCGTCAGGAGCCTCGACAACGATCGGGTGTGAATAACCCAGGTTGAGCACTAAATTCTTTCCTTGTACCTCAGCACGATATCCTACGCCGTTGATCTCCAAAACACGCTGGAAACCGGTGCTGACACCTGTCACCATGTTATGGATGAGAGCACGCGTGGTGCCATGCAGGGCACGGTGGGTTCTATCATCGGATGGGCGCCTGACGTTGATGACGCCATTCTCCAGGGCGAACGAAATTTCCCGAGAGAAGGTGTATTCAAGGGCGCCTTTGGGTCCCTTTACTTTTAAATTTGTACCTTCGATGGTCACTTCCACATGGGGAGGAACCACGACGGGTAGACGACCTATTCTGGACATAACTGACTCCTTACCAGACCTTGCACAGAATCTCGCCACCCACTCCGAGCTGGCGGGCGCGCTGACCGGTCATGATACCTTTGGGTGTGGAGATAATGGCGACGCCCATGCCGGAAAGCACCCACGGGATCTCCTGCTTACCGGCGTAGACCCGGCCTCCCGGGTGGCTGATGCGCTCCAGACCGGTGATTACTGCACGGCGTTCGCGCCGTTCACCAACATATTTCAAACGGATGCGCAAGACCTTTTGTACAGGTCGCTTGCTATCTTCAACGATTTCGTAGCCACTGATATAGCCTTCTTCTTTCAAAATCTGCGCAATGGCAGACTTCATTTTTGAATTCGGTAAAGCTACCGTGGTGTGTTCTGCCATCACGGCGTTGCGTATCCGTGTGAGCATATCAGAGATTGGATCTGAAACAGACATGTTCTTTTCCTCCGCCCCTTACCAGGATGACTTCACAACGCCAGGGATTTTGCCTTCAAGGGCCTGCTCGCGAAAACAGATACGGCACATCCCAAACCGTCGGATATAACCACGTGGTCGTCCACAAAGTCTGCAGCGGTTGCGTACGCGAGTGGGATATTTCCGTCGCATCTCACGATATTTCATGCAGGTTTTCGCCATTAGATACCTTCCTTTTGAAACGGCATGCCGAGCATTTGAAGCAGCTGCCTGGATTCGTCGTCATTACGGGCTGTGGTGATGATAGAAACCTCCAGGCCGCGTATTTTATCGATCTTGTCGTACTCAATCTCCGGGAAAACAAGCTGTTCACGCAGACCCAGAGTGTAATTACCACGCCCGTCAAATGCGTTGGGGGAGATGCCGCGAAAATCACGTACTCGTGGAAGGGCTATATTCATCAACCGGTCGAGGAATGCCCACATCCGCTCGCCGCGCAGGGTCACTTTTACACCAATCTGCCGGCCTTCACGCAGCTTGAAGTTAGCGATGCTCTTCTTGGCTTTAGTAATGATCGGTTTTTGACCGGTGATCATCGTCAGGTCGGCTACGGCAGCCTCAAGCGCCTTGGCATTCTCCATGGCTTCACCGACACCGATATTGACCACCACCTTGGTGATGCGGGGGATCTGCATGACGTTGTCGGTGCCAATCGCGGCTTCCAGAGCGGGTGCTATTTCTTTTTGATATCTTTCTTTTAAATAATGAGTCATCCTAATACTCCAAGGGGTGATTATTCAATCACCGCACCACAATTCTTACACACACGCTGGCTTACATCATCTTCACGCTGATAACCCACCCGGACGGGGTTATCACACTTGGGGCAGACCAGCATTACGTTGCCAATGGCGATGGGACCTTCGAATTCAATGATTCCCGGTTTGAGGGTGCGACCCTGCGCCTGTACCTGTTTTTGATGTTTTTTGCGCAGATTGATGCCAGCGATGACCAGTTTGCCTTCGTCGGGCATAACCTTGATCACTTTACCGCGTTTACCCTTATCTGCTTCACGCCCGCTGATCACCTCAACGGTATCGTCTTTGCGAATTTTTACTCTCACAGTAGTTACTCCTGCACCAGTCGACTAAAGGACCTCTGGTGCTAATGATACGATCCTCATAAATCCTTTTTCACGCAGCTCACGCGCTACCGGACCAAAAATACGGGTGCCTTTTGGTTCCTGTCCATCGCCCAGGATGACTGCCGCGTTATCGTCAAAGCGAATGTATGAGCCATCATCCCGACGCCATTCCTTGGCGCAGCGGACAATGACAGCTTTTACGACTTCGCTTTTCTTTACGCTGCCCTGGGGAGAAGCTTCCTGGATTGCTCCCACCACGATGTCGCCCACGCGACCGTAACGCCGCTTCGAGCCACCCATCACGCGGATAACCAGCAGAGAGCGCCCGCCAGTATTATCTGCTACTTTAACCACTGATTCTTGTTGGATCATGGTTACGCCTCCGCGATTTCCTCTGTACCACCAACTGAGTGCCGCAGAATCTGTTCAACAACCCAATGCTTGTTCTTGGAGATTGGACGGCTTTCAACAATCTGGACCTGATCCCCAACCTGGCAACCAAGCTCATCGTGTGCCATCACGCGCTTGCGGCTGT
The DNA here is from genome assembly GCA_041479715.1 of Anaerolineae bacterium. Lineage (GTDB taxonomy): Bacteria > Chloroflexota > Anaerolineae > Anaerolineales > UBA4823 > FEB-25. The sequence continues at coordinate 654 of JBGOYO010000077.1, read as the reverse complement.
TGACCACTTTCTTATATAGCGGGTGGCGGTAGGTGCGTGAAATTTCCACCACCACGGTCTTCTGCATGGCACTACTGGTGACAAAACCAGTGATTCGTCGGCGATTATTCATTGGTCTCCTCGCTTTCAGGATTTCGCTGGCGCTCATTCAATACGGATGCCAGGCGGGCGATTGTGCGTCGGGTCTGGCGCAGGCGAGTATGGTCACTCAGCTCACCGGAGGACAGCTGGAAGCGTAATTTCATCAGCTCTTCTTTGGTATCGTTGAGCTTGGCTTCAATCGCATCAGTGGATAAAGCACGGACCTCGTGGATTTTCATGCTTCACCTCCAGCAACGCGGTCATGGCGACCGACAACCTTGGTTTTAATCGCCAGCTTGAATTGTGCCAGACGTAAAGCCTGACGGGCTTCATCTTCCGGAAGACCACCCCCCACCTCGAACATGACACGTCCGGGTTTGACCACCGCCACCCAATACTCAACATTCCCTTTACCTTTACCCATACGGGTTTCAGCAGGTTTTTGGGTGTAAGGTTTATCAGGAAAGATGCGTATCCATACCTTACCGCGGCGTTTCAGAGAATGCATAATGGCCCTGCGGGCAGCTTCGATCTGACGGGCGGTGACCCATCCAGGTTCCAAAGCTTGCAGCC
>JBGOYO010000076.1:0-9476 GCA_041479715.1 Anaerolineae bacterium | reverse complement strand
CCAGGCTGCCTTCTCGCTGGTCAGGCCCAGCCAGGTCCAAATTACCAATCCCATGATGGCAGCTGCCAGGACTGCCTGTCCAGTACCTTTCAGGATTCGGTGCCCCTCCAGCCAGCTTAATTTACGGTGCATCAATATCAGTAGCCCGGCTGCTTCCAACGCGGTCGCCAATGAATTCGCCAGTGCCAGCCCACCTAGCGCCAACCAACCGATACGGGCAAACCAGCTAGAGAATAGCACGCTGAAGACAACATTCAAGCCCATTGCCACCGCCCCCACCAACACAGGTGTCTTCGTGTCGTGCATCGCGTAGAAAGCCCGTGCCAGGATCTCCACCAGGCAGTGTCCCACCAGCCCAAAGGAGTACCACAGGAGTGCCCAGGAGATCAGTTGGGTGGAGACTGGGGTGAACTTGCCATACTGCAGCATCAGCTCCACGATCGGCTGCCTGAGCAGGATCAATCCGATAGACGCCGGGATGGCCAGCAGCAGGATGCCTCGCACACTGCTCGCCAGGGTGTTGCGCAGGTCGTCCATCTTCCCAACCGAAAACTGTGAGGACAATGTGGGTAATGCGGCCGTTGCCACCGATTGGGCGATGATCGCCTGCGGGAAGAGCATCAACGTGAACCCCCAGCTGATGCCGGTCACACTGCCCCCGATCATCGCGGAGGCCAGGTTAATATTCACCCAGAAGTTGAGCTGAACGATTGCCACACCAAATATCCGCGGGAGCATCAGCAAACCTACGTGCCTGACATCCGGCAGCTTTAAACCCAGGGTTGGGAAGTAAATTCCCTTCAACCTGAGCAGGCTGGGTATCTGAAGCAGGAGGTGCAGACTTGATCCAATTAACACCCCCCATGCCAGCCCATATATGCCCATCGAAGGGGTCAGGAACAGCACCCCAAAAATCATCCCCAGGCGGTACATGGCAGGGGTGAGCGCGGGCACGAAGAACACCTGGTGCGAGTTGAGGATGCCCATCACCAGCCCGCTGATGCCAAAAATCACCGCTGATGGCAGCATGATGCGCAGTAGATTAACCGTTAGGGCTTCTTGCTCAGGTGGAAAGCCAGGCGCAAGGATATAATGTACCAGCGGCTGGGCAAAAATCGCTGCCAGGGTGGCTGCGATGATCATCACAATCAGCACGAGGTTGGCGAGGGCCGAAGCCAATCTCCAGGCGGGTTTGTGCTCAGCTTTGGTCAGCAGCCCGGTGAACGTGGGGATGAACGCTGACCCAAGCGCTCCGCCTGCCATGAGCACGAACAACGTCTCAGACACCCGGTTGGCTGCCAGGAAAGCATCCATCTCCGGTGAAGTCCCGAATGTGGTCGCATTCAGGATCAGGCTGACCAGGTTGGCTACATTGCTCAGCAGCAAGGCGATCATCACCTTGCTGGCTGAACGGGCGATCTGGCGGTTTGCAGTGTCTTCTAACAAGGCCATCGGAACGAATTATATCCGCTTATTGAGCGATAAATTGCGGTGTGGTTTGGGTTCAAGATGTACAATTAAGCTTCTGGAATACAGTCCATGATTGGAGGGTAGTCTATGAGCGTAACCATGGTAGTTGGAGCTCAATGGGGGGATGAAGCCAAAGGTAAAATTGTCGACCTGCTTTCGCAGGAGGCAAATATCACGGCCAGGTTTAATGGCGGGGATAACGCCGGGCACACCGTGGTGAACGATTACGGAACTTTCAAGCTCCGGCTGACGCCCAACGGCTTTTCGAACCCCAATACCATCTGCATCATTGGTCCAGGTGTGGCAGTCAACCTGGCGACGCTGATCGACGAGCTGCACACGATCCTGATTGCCGGCATTGACGTAAGCGAGCGCTTGTGGATCTCTCCCCGCTGCCACGTAGTAATGCCGTATCACCCCATGGTGGAAGCCATTTACGAGATGGCCAAGGGTGATGCCAGCACTGGCACCACTAAACGCGGCATGGGTCCAGTGTATGCTGACAAGGTCAGCTACAACGGCATCCGGTTAGTGGACCTGCAAGACCGGGCTATCTTTCGGGAGAAACTACAGGTGCAACTGCAGGTGAAAAATGCCCTGTTTAGAGCCTTCAACCTGGAGCCCCTTGATATCGAATCGGTCATGCGTGAGAAGCTAGAGCAGTTAACCCAGGTGAAGAGCATGGTCCGCGAGCCTTTCGGGTTGCTCCAGAAGGCGCTGAAGGACGATGCGACCATCGTGCTGGAAGGTGCCCAGGGCTCCTTGCTGGATAACACCTGGGGCACTTACCCATATTGCACCGCTTCCACGACCATCTCAGGTGGGGTGACTGCTGGGTTGGGGATCGCCCCACGCTGGATCAAGCGTGTGATCGGGGTTGCCAAGGCATACACCACACGTGTTGGGCGGGGTCCAATGCCAACCGAGCTGAATGACGAAACCGGTCGCGTGATCCAAAATGAGGGCAAGGAATTTGGCACAGTCACAGGCAGGCCGCGCCGCTGCGGCTGGTTCGATGCTGAGCTGGTATCTTTCACCTCCAAGCTGAACGGTTACACCGATATTGCCCTGACCAAGCTGGATGTGCTGGATACCCTGCCGAAGATCAAGATTTGTGTGGGGTATCACCCACGTGGGCAAAAAGGGGCGCTCGCCCATTATTGGGAAGGCGATGCCCGCTGGCTGGAGGGGTATGAGCCGGAATACATCGAGCTGGATGGCTGGATGCACTCCACGAAGGAGGTGCGCAAGTTTGATCAACTTCCCAAGCAAGCCCAAGGCTATGTGGAGTGCATCGAGCAGCTGGTCGAAACACCCATCTCGTTTATATCAGTCGGTCCGGAGCGCAATTCGACCATCGTTATCAGTCAATAAAAATATTATCAGGACAATATAAATCATTCAGCCTATCCCTGGCTTATTGACTTGCCTAATTTATTAATGTATATTTAATGTAGTAAGCGAAGAATCGATTTTTCGTTGTCGCTGTATATTATCCACATTCATCGGATCGAACCATGAGATTGACTGGGATATAGGAAAGTAGTCTCTCTCAATAGATCCGAGTTTCTTGATCCATATTCAGTTTCTACCACTCAGCAGGAAAGGGAGGCTACAATGTTTTCAGACCCTCGCGCTCGAAAACCATTTATCCTTGCCCTTACCGTTTCAGCTTTAATCTTAGTGCTCGTATTAGGTACACAATTCGCACTTGCGAACAAGCAGGCAAACCCAATCCCTCAAGAAACCACTCTCAATTCGCCCACCGGCTATGGAGATGATGGAATTTACGAGGTTGGCGTGGACTGGATGAATGTATTCCCTAATCCAGCCGATAACCGTGATTATTGGAATGTGAGCTGTGACGGGGTGTACAACTGGCTAGTTGGCAGGGGCTGGACCCCCCGGTTCCGTTGGGTAAATTATGACGCCTATGAAAAAGACTTTAAACGCGGGTCGGTGGGTGGGTGGGAAAGCTCCTATGCTGATAATGTCGATCTGGCTATGGCTTGCACGCATGGCTCATATGCCTACGATAATAAGTGGCAAAAAGTTCTCAGTGCAGTATATTTTGGTAGTACTCAGGCTGATCAGTATCTCTCCCCCGGTGAAGCGTATTTAGCTTATGGAGATAAAGATCTGGAATTTCTCGCTTTTGATTCTTGTAGTGTCTTAGAAGATTCCAGCCTGATATATTGGGCAAGCACGATGAATGGTTTACACCTGCTCCTGGGCTTTTCGAACAACATGCATGTCGATCCATATGGAGACGGCTTTTTATGGGGATACTTTATGACCTCCCCTTATCCCCTCACCGTAGCCCAGGCCTGGTTCTCGGCAATCGATATTAATCAGCCATCCTGGGTTTGCGCGCGCATCCTGGGTGAAAGCCTAAATAATTACAATGAGTATTGGTGGAATACCTGGCCGGATCCGGTAGTGGATAGTGAAAAGTGGATCTGGAGTCACTGTTCTTACGGCCTCATTTATGGTCAAAATACCAACGAACAAGCCAAGGTGATTTCCGTACCAGTAGTGCAGGTGCTTGACCGAACGGTCAATGAGGATTATGTACGAAACAACATCGCTCCAGCCTTCAACCTGAACGGAGAGATCATCAGGGATGATATGTTCTATATCATGGCGGATACCAGCGGCGGGATCACCCGTACATTGCTGGTTGATCCGTCTACCGGCAGCTATCGTTTTCAGAACCAAAGTGAATTATGGACCGTGCCCGTCATCACACCCACCCTGCCATCTGAACGTGATGCAGGTATCTTGATCTACAATTGGTTCAACGATACACCGGCCAAAGGACTGCCCGGTGCCGGGTATCGTAATTCTGGCTTTTATTACAATCCCGAATCGATTTATAACCAGTTATTGTCAAACAAGGAAAATGGCGACTTACAAGGACAGGTCACCCGTAATATACCGGTTGATGTATCCATGACTTACCCCAGAGTAATCACTGTAAACTCAGAGACTACCGGTGGTATCCAGCAGGTCAATTACCCAATTTTCGGAGCGGGGGCGCGGACGGTGATTTACCTCGGTGATGGCGGCGATATCATCGGTGCCCAGGGAGGCTCACGTGATGTGCAAGTGATGGGTGATACGGTTACTATACTTGATCCCAACGTGGTCTGGGACATGTTCCTTGCCAACCCCAGCCTCTCGATTGGCGAAATCCCTATCGTTGCAGATACGATTACGCATACCATTCCTACATTCGGCTATTACGAGATGCCTTACTACGTACACCAGGACGAGCTTATTCCCGTGTGGGAGTTCAGAAGCTATTTTTACCTGAATGGTAACCTGGTTGCAGAAGATTTCCCGATCTATATCCCTGCGGCTGCATACTATATGCCTCCCCAGGTAGAAATTCTCAGCCCAACTGATGGGTCAACATTCTTCGCTGGGCAGCCCATTGTGTTTGAAGGAGCGGTCACCGGTGGTGCACCACCCTATACTTACAAGTGGACCTCCAGCAGCGACGGTTATCTTGGGAACACACTAAATCTTATCAGCGGCTTGGGCAGCGCGATCAGGAGCAGCACGGTTTTCGAAACAACGGTATCCATCCAGGTCACTGATGCCAACGGCTTGACCGGCACAGCGACCATAACGTTGACGATTAATCCAGCTCTGTGGATGCCGTGGATTAACAAATAATCCTTAACCATCCGAAATAGGAACATCCCCGCATCAGGAAAACCTGATGCGGGGATTATTTTTTTATAAAATAGTTAACGGGGTAAACTATGTCTAATGGTCTCAGCCAGCTGACGGGCGCGCTGAGGTGCATCACCCAGGTATCCGGATACATCCACGAGCTTGCACAGCTCGTCGGGTGGCAGGTAGCGTGTAATCTCGGGGTCATGGCTGATCAATTCAGCCAGCTGGTTGGGTTTTCCAGCTTGCACTTCTACCCAGGCGGTCATGGAATGCTCGCGCAGGTACTCATGCATCACCTGGCGGTCGGCCCCGGTTTTACCCAACGCCATCAGAACACGCTCGACCGCTGCAAAGGGAGCATACGCCTCCAGATTGTGCTGGATGGCAGTCTCATTCACTTGCAGCCCACTCAAAATGCGTTTTGCGGTCAGCAGCAGCTCGTCACAGATAAGGAAAGCTTCCGGGAGGACCGTGCGGCGGTTGGCGGAATCGTCCAACGTGCGCTCCAGGAGCGAGTTGGCGGCGTTATCCCAGGCAGTGCGTGGCATTTGTGCCAGCAGGCGCGCCAGCGAGTCGATCTTCTCGGCGTTGATCGGGTTGCGTTTGAAGGGCATAGCGGACGAACCCACCTGGCCTTTGGCGAAGGGCTCGCTCAATTCGCCTATGGGGGTCGATTGCAGCAGACGCAGGTCGAAGGCGAACTTGTGTAGTGAGGCGCCAAGACCCGCCAGGAGACTGAGCAGATAATAATCCTGTTTGCGTGGATACACCTGAGTGGTGACAGGAAAGAAGGGCAGATCCAAGCGAGTGGATAAACGGTTTTCGAACTCTCCTAGATTATCCGCCCCAATGAGCTCGGCGTAGGAAGCACCTGAGCCAACAGCGCCCTTGAAACCTTTGCCTCGTAGCTCACTGCGGGCTGCCTGGAGGGACTTCCAGTCCATGAGCAGGTCCTGAGCATAACCGGCCAGACGGTAGCCCAACGTCGTGGGCTCCGCTGGCTGCAAGTGTGTGAAGGCAATTAAAGGCAGGTCTGCCCAGGTTTCAATATGCCCTGCCAACACTGTGAGCACATCACATAGCTCAGTTAGCATCAGGTCCAGCGATTCACGCTGGCGGAGCACATCCGTGTTATCTTCAATATCGGTAGATGTCGCACCCAAGTGCAGGACACCTCCTCCGAGCTGGCATTGCTCGGCGAAAACCTTCAGCTCGGCCATCAGGTCGTGGTGGATTTCAGCTTCGATCTTGAGCGCTCGCGGCATGTCTACCATCACCATATGCTCGCGCAGATCGGCAGCTTGATCAATCGTCACCAATCCAAACTCAGCCTGCACATCTGCCAGGGTCACCCATAACCTGCGCCAGATCTTCCGCTTATTAACTTCACTCCAGATCTGGCGCATTGCCTGGCTGCCATAGCGCCAGGTGAAAGGAGATTGGTAAGTGTCGTAATTTGTGGTCATGCGAGTATTATAGAACAAAAAACGCCGGAGCGATCCTTTTTCCCGCATATCAGCGGATTTTATCTGGCATTCTATTATCAGCCTGACCAGCTGTCTAGCATAGCTAGATTCTTGCCAGTTATTTATTCTTCAGGATGCTCCGGCTTATTCGGTTGTCATTTATCATCATAGCACCGAATGGACACTCAATTCAAATGCCATTTGTCATTTTCGATTTTATGACATAGGTATTACTGGTATGTACACACCCATTCCGCTTTATCCCCCTTCCCTGGCAGGGAAGGGGGAATTTAGTTATAAAACTTACAGGCGGCGCGAGGCTTCATCCAAGTGAGACATTTCATCAGCAGAGAGGCGAAATTTCATTGCTCCTGCATTATCAGCGGCTTGTTGAACCTTAGTGGCAGCCGGGATAGCGACGACGATATCACCTTGAGAGTTAATTACCCAATTTAATGCCACCTGGGCGATGGTCACTCCAGATGCGGTGGCAATCTCTTCCATGACACTGATGAGCTTCCGGCTGCGCTCCAGGTCGCGGCGCATGCTGGCTTTACGCCAACGCGGCATGCGGCTCAGGAGCTCGGGGTTTTTGTTGTATTTCCCGCTGAGAATGCCGCGCCCCAGAGGGGTGTAGGCAACGATGGTCACACCCAGCTCACGGGCAGTTTCGAGCACACCATTCGATTCTATCTCACGGCTCAACAGGCTATATCTCATCTGGTTTACCGCTAGTGGCAGACCTCGTTTTGCCAGAGTAGCATGCGCCTTGCGCATGCGATCAGCGCTGAAGTTACTCACACCGACTGAGCGGATTTTGCCTGCCTTCACCAGGTCAGCCATGGCATTCATCTCGGATTCCGGCGTTGAGAAACCATACGGCTGGTGGACCATAAAATTGCCGATACTGTAACCATCTAAGTTCCGCAGGCGGTCTTCAACGCTATGCGTGATGCTACGCGCCGTACGCATCATTGGCATCCATTTCGTCTCGATGAAGACATCCTGATCTGACTTCCCATTAGCTTTCAGGGCGGCCACCAGCGAGCGCTCGGAAATTCCGAAGCCGTACGCCTCTGCCGTGTCGAACCAGTTGATGCCACCATCCAGGGCAGCCTTGAGGATGGCATTCTTTTCCTCCTGGGAGATGATCGGGAATACCCGACCAAAAATCCCTGGTGCGCCAGCAAACTCCATAACCCCCAGCCCAATTGGAGAGACGAAGATATCCGTCTTACCGAGGGGTCGCATTTGTATCTGTTGAACTGTTTCCATTTTTAATTTCCTCATGTTTTCATTAAAGAAAGAGATCCAGCCTCCCTCTTGTTCCAAGAAGCTGGGGGAGGCTGGATTATTGAGTATTGAATCGTTATCTGATTATATTTCTTTACCTTCGAACTGGCTGTTGTAGAGCTCGGCGTAGAAACCGTTCTTTGCCAGCAATTTCTCGTGCCTGCCCTGCTCCACAATATCACCGTCCTTCATCACCAGGATCCAATCCGCTTCGCGGATGGTGGACAGACGGTGGGCAATGATAAAGCTGGTGCGACCCTGCATCAAGGTTTCCATTGCCGTTTGGATCTGCACCTCGGTGTGGGTATCCACCGAGCTCGTGGCTTCGTCCAGAATGAGCATCTTGGGATTTGCCAGGAATGCGCGGGCGATGGTCATTAGCTGCATCTGGCCCTGGGAAATATTGGTGGATTCTTCATTGAGCACCAGGTTGTATCCCTCGGGTAACGTGCGGACGAAATGGTCCACACGGGCTGCTTTGGCTGCGCTGATCACTTCTTCATCCGTGGCATTCTCGCGACCATAGCGGATATTTTCCATTATGGTCCCGTTGTATAGCCAGGTATCCTGTAAAACCATGCCAAACATACACCGCAGCTCATCACGACTGAAGTCCTTGATGTTATGGCCATCCACCAGGATTTCTCCGGTGTTGACGTCGTAGAAACGCATCAGCAATTTGACCATGGTGGTCTTTCCGGCACCGGTAGGACCGACGATAGCAATCTTCTGACCGGGTTCGGCATAGAAGGTGAAGTCGTTGATGATGATTTTTTCTGGGTTGTAGCCGAAGTGAACATGCTTGAAATCCACGCGACCCTGAACCGTGCCCAGGTGAACGGGTTCCAAAGTTTCGGGAATCTCCTCGGCTTCAGCTAAGAACTGGAACACACGCTCGGCTGCGGCTATCGTCTGCTGAAGTATGTTGGAGATGTTGGCAAGCTGCATGATCGGCTGCGTAAAGTTGCGCGTATATTGGATAAATGCTGAGATATCACCTACGGTGATTTTACCTATGACAGCCAAGTAACCACCCAGGATACAAATTCCGACATAAGCCAGGTTACCGACGAAATTCATGATGGGGAATAACAAGCCTGTCAGGAATTGCGATTTCCAGGCTGAGCTGAACAGGACTCCATTGATTTGGTCAAATATCTCAACGCTTTTCTTCTCGCCGTTGAAGGCTTTCATCACGACGTGGCCACCGTACATTTCTTCGACGTGACCGTTGATATGACCCAGGTAGTCCTGTTGGCTTTTGAAGTAGACCTGTGACTTGCTGATGATCAGGCCAATGATGCCGAAAGAAATCGGCAGCATGGTCAAAGCCACCAGGGTCATCTGCCAGCTGATGGTGAACATCATGATTAGCACACCAATTACCATTGTCACAGATGTGATGATCTGGGTAATGCTCTGGTTCAAGGTCTGGCTGACTGTATCTACATCGTTTGTGACGCGGGAGAGCACCTCACCGTGGCTGGTGCCGTCAAAGTATTTAAACGGTAAGTGGTTGATCTTTTCAGCAATGTCTCTGCGGAAGTGATAGGTGATATCCAT
>JBGOYO010000075.1:0-9515 GCA_041479715.1 Anaerolineae bacterium | reverse complement strand
GGCAATCCGCAGCATTCCAGCATCATTAGCACCCTGCCCGATCGCAACCACCTGATCTGCACCCAGCTTGGCTACATAATTTTCTTTTTGATCGGATTCATTCCCGGGCTGGATGCGAATGGAATTAAGTCCAAGCCGTTGATCAATGATGTCTTGTTTCCCGTGCGTGTCTGCCGTCAGCAGATGCAGGGTTAATCGGTCGTGCAGAGCAGATAACCTGAGCTTCACACCTTCAAGGAGTTGTCCATCCACTGCCAGGGTGCCGTTGATATCACACACCAGGTGCTGCAGCTGGATCATTCCACGCCCTGGGATGTTCAGCTCGATCATGAGCTTATTATACTCCACCGAAATATATCGGTTATCCGCCCAAAGCCCTCAAATCTTCCAGCTTGTAGTACAATTCCCGCCGACCACATCGTCGGAGCACCTACCCTTGAGGCACTCTTTTCGCCCAATTTACATCATTCTTCTACTCTGCCTGATCATTCCGCTGGCAGCTTGCGGCACCATTGTACCCACAGTAAAGCCCTCCGTTACCCCCTCTCCCAGCCCCGCCGCAACCATCACCCAGACTCCCACCCTCACCCCCACTCCTACCCCTCCACCTCCCTTCGCAGTGCTCCTGGCAGCTCCGGGTGCCGATCAGGCGCAGGTGGATGCCCTCCAAGCTGCCCTGAATGACATCGTCATCCAGGCCGGGCTGCAATGGCAGGTGAGACAGCAGCTGACCGTAGACGACCTGGTCCCTGAACTGCGCCTGGTGGTGGCCGTGCCTCCAGACCCGGGATTGGCGGAATTGATCGCTGCGGCTCCAGATACCCAATTCCTCGCCCTGGGTATTCCCAGCCTGCCGGCTGCCCCCAACCTGACCACGATCGCCAGTGATGGCGGCCGCCCCGACCAACAGGGTTTCATCGCTGGTGTGATCGCCGCCACACTATCATATGATTGGCGCGTGGGGGTGATCAGCTTATCCGATACCGTCGAAGGGCGCTCCGCCCGTACAGGCTTCCTTAATGGAACGATTTATTTCTGCGGGCTTTGCCGCCCGGCGCACCCTCCTTTTTACGAGTACCCGATGTACTTTGAGCTGCCTACCACGGCCACCAGCGTGGAATGGCATGAAGCCGCCAACTACATGGTCGATCATGCAGTACTGACGGTTTACGTCTTCCCCGGCGCAGGCGATGCATCCATGTTATCCATCCTGGCGAATGCGAAAATCAATATTATCAGCAACGGCGAACCTCCCCAGGGAGCTCAATCGAGCTGGGTTGTTTCGCTGACCAGCGACCCAATCCCTCTCATTCAAGACCAGGTGAAGGGACTCCTGGACGGCAGTATCTCCGGGGGTCAGACGCTGGTGGTGCCCATCCAATTCACCCAGGTGAACCCCTTAATCTTCACCCCGGGTAAGCAGAATATGGCTGAACAGGTGCTATCTGACTTGCAGGCGGGGTTTATCGACACCAGTGTGGACCTCGCCACCGGCGAACAACGTCCATAATTGAAATGGATAGTAATCAAACCATTTCCAGTCTGGCTGGCTCTTGCTGTACAATTAATATCATTTTGGGGATGCGCCAACTCGATTTCCCAAAAATCTCTGAGAGGAGAATGATATGTACACGAAGTTATCTTCTGTGATGGCTCTCCTCATAACCGCGAGCATGTTCCTTGCAGCCTGCCAGAGAACAGCCCCCACCGAGGCTGATTGCACCAAGGCTGAGGTTCTATGTGTAGGTCTGATAACCGGGCTCGATGGGGTCAATGATAAGTCATTCAACCAGACTGCCTGGGAAGGCCTGCAGAAGGCGCAGAGTGAGAAGGTGGTGGATTGGGTTCGATACATCGAGACCGTTGATTCGAAGGACTATGACCAAAACATCGCCACCTTAGCGGAGGCAGGTTACGACGTCATTGTGACCGTCGGCGAACAATATAATGAGGCAACTACCACCGCAGCAAAAAGATTCCCTGACACCCTTTTTATTGGCGTGGATCAGCGCCAGGGCGATGTTTTACCCAACCTGGTTGGCCTGATTTTCCATGATGATCAATCTGGTTTCCTGGCAGGTGCTCTGGCTGCCCAGATGACGAAAACTGGCACCATTGCAGGAGTATTCGGAGCCGATCCAGTCTCCTCCGATATGGCTTTTAATAAGGGCTTTGAAGCCGGTGCCAAATATATTATCCCTCAAATCAATATTATTACCACCAATTACACTGATGGTTCGGAGATGGCCTCCACTGACGCGAGATGGGGTGCCGACACGGCTTCCCAGGCGATCCAGGACGGCGCTGATGTGGTCTTTGGCACCGGTGGTAAGACTGGCAATGGTGCTCTGATCGAAACCGCCAATCATGAAGGTCCGTACTGCATTGGTGTTGACACTGACCAATGGGAAACGATCCCCGAAGCTCGCCCTTGCCTGATCTCCAGCGCCATGAAGATGGTCACCCCTGGCGTGTTCGACATTATCAAGCAGGCTAAAGATGGTACTTTTCCCACAGGCAACTACTATGGCGCCTCTAGTCTAGCTCCCTACCATGACTTTGACGGCACCATTCCTCAGGCAGTCAAGGATAAAATTAGCCAGATAACTACTGGTCTGCAAGATGGTTTTATCACCACTGGCTACAATCCGGGCGGTTAATTTTAATTCTACTCATAAAAATACGGTGCACTTTGAATGTGCACCGTATTTTTTTTCTTAAATATTAGTAACACTTCACTGTTTTTCGTACGGTTTCCCATCAGCGGCTGGTGCAACTGCACGGCCCACCGCCCCCGTTAGGACGATAATAGTCAAGATATACGGCAGCATTTGTGGAAATTGAGACGGTAATTCCGGTTTGAAGATACTCAATAAGGAGGTGACACTGGTGCCCAGGCCAAAGATTAACGCTCCCAGCATCGCCCCAAAGGGCATCCACTTACCAAAGATCATAGCTGCCAACCCGATGAAGCCTAGGCCATTGGTCATCAAGGGGTTAAACACGTCCACCGCTTCCAGGGTGAACCAGGCACCGCCTAACCCAGCAATCGCACTACCTAACAGGACGTTGATATAGCGGTTCTTGATGACGTCCACACCCAAGGTGTCAGCGGCACGTGGGTGCTCACCCGTAGCGCGTGTGCGCAATCCCCAGGTTGTGCTGAACAGCACGTAAGTCAGCAAAATGACCATGATATACATCAGGTATGTAAGCGGTTTTTGGACAAACAGGATCGGCCCCACGATGGGTATTTTCGATAGCAAGGGGAGGGAGACAATCGGGAAAGTCCCCGGCCCTGGTGGTAAGTGTTCAGCCAACTTTATATGGTATATAAAGCCCGTGATACCGATGGCCATGATGTTAATGACCGTGCCGCTGATGATCTGGTCCGCTTTGAATTTGATGGACACCACCGCGTGCAGCGCACCCAATAGGACTGCTGAGAGCACCGCAATGACCAGCGCCAACCAACGGCTGATATCGCCAGCGGTCGTCGGCTCGAAAACGGTTTTTAACCACTGATAAGAGAACAGGTTGATCGCATATGCCGTCATGGCAGCCATTAGCATCTGCCCCTCGATGCCGATGTTAATCACACCCGAGCGCTCGCACATCACCCCGCACAATGCGGCGAAGACAATGGGTGTAGCCACACGGAACGTCTGGTTCAGTGTATCAATTACACATTTTTTATCGCATTTATAGCCGATATACCGTTCAAACAGCCAGAATATAATCAATACAAAGCCAATGAAGAGGGCTGTTACCCACCAGGAAGAGCGCGGGTTGGTTCGGCGGACTTTACCGGATACCTCAGTTGTTGCAGTCATATTCTATCCTCCTCCCCAGCCGCGGGTCAATGGCGCCTCTTCAGACTTCCGCTCACCTTTCATGCGAAATACCCAGCGGATGATGCCAGGTGCCGCAATGAACAACAGCACCAGACCTTGAATCAGGGAAATGATATATTTTGAAACCCCAGAGCTAAGCTCCATCAGGTCAGCGCCGTTGCGCATGGCACCCCACAGGAATGAAGCCGCAATTATCCCAAAAGGATTGTTCTTCGCCAACAGAGAAATTGCGATGCTATCCCAGCCATAGCCGCTGACAAAAGCAACCTGCACACACCTGCAGGTAGAGACGCCCAGAACTTCGATCGACCCAGCCAGGCCAGCTATAGCACCCGAGAGCGCCATAGCGAACATGATATTGCGCGTGATGCTCATGCCGGAATAACGCGCAGCATTCGGGTTGGCACCCACGGTACGCAGCTCAAAGCCGAGGGTCGTCTTCCCTAGTAGCCACCACATACCTACGGCAGCGCCCAGTGCGATGAATAGACCAATGTGCATGCGGTCGTAGGGATCTTGGAAAGGCCACCACAGGCGCGTGAGCGGGGGCAGGACTACGAAAAATAGAACTGTGGTAACGATAGCAATGCCCCACATGACCAAGCGGCGCTGTAGTTTCGTTTGAAGGCGCTTCTGCATACGGGGCAGCCCTACCACCCAGCGCCCGATGAGCAGGAAGATAAAGCCAAATACAAGCGCTACCATCAGGGCATTAAGCGGGTCTTTCAACCGCTCTGGTACGGCAGCCAGGGTCCAAATTTCGGCTGCATGGGATACGGGTCGCGTCTGCACAAGACCTGCTCCCGGGTCTTTTAGTACGAAGGTGACAATATATTCTTGTAGCCGGAAGGCGATATAGTTCATCATCATCGTGGTGATGACCTCGTGTGCCCCGGTACGCGCTTTGAGATAACCCGGTATTGCTGCCCAGATGGCACCCCCAAGCATGGCAGCTAATATGGTCAAGGGTAGGTGGATGATCGCAGGTAAACCTTGGAAGGACTGACCAATCCAGGCGGCTGTGATGGCGCCGATGAAAAACTGTCCTTCCACACCGATATTGAACAACCCGGCCTTGAACCCCACTGCCACAGCCAGGCTGAGAAAGATATACGGCGTGGTGGCAACCAAGGTCTCTGAGAACGCACGTGGCTTGATAAAAGCCCCGCGGATCATGCCCCAATAAGCCTCCACAACGGTACTCAGGCTGCCGCTGGTGAGCCAGATAATAATTCCACCGATGAGGAAAGCGGCAAGTATCGCTAGAAGCGGGATTTTAATCGCTTCCCAGAATTGCGCCAGGCGTGTCCGCCATGTGATAGTGGGATTTGGTACAACGATCGGTGCTTCAGACATGGGCACCTTCCTTTACCACCCCCGCCATCAACAGACCCAGCTGCTCGCGCGTCGCCGTTCGCGCCTCCAATGTATCCAGGATACGGCCCTTATACATGACCGCAATGCGGTCCGAGAGGCTCATGATCTCATCTAGTTCTGCACTGACCAGCAGTACCGCCGCACCCTTATCACGCGCCTCAACGATGCGGTGATGAATGAATTCAATGCTGCCAACGTCCAACCCACGTGTAGGCTGGTTGACGATCAGCAGCTTCACCGGACGCGCCAACTCGCGCGCCACGATCACTTTTTGCTGGTTACCACCCGATAACGAGCTGACTGATGTCTGGATACTGGGAGTACGTATATCGAACGTGTCTACCAGCTCATGGGCATACTGTTCGATAACCGGGAAATTCATCTCCACCCCATTGGCGTAGGGCGGCTTGAAATAAGAACACAACACTAAATTGTCGCGCACCGAGAAAGCCAACACCAACCCGTGCTTTTGCCGGTCCTCTGGCACATGTGCTGATCCTGCCTCGGTGATCTGGCGGGGTGAGGCTTGAGTGATGTCTTGCTTCAGGATTGAAATTTTGCCGGATTGGCTGTGGCGCAGACCGGTTAATGTTTCCACCAGCTCCGTTTGACCATTCCCCTGCACCCCGGCTACCCCCAGGATCTCGCCCGCCCGTACAGCCAGTGTTACACTATCCACTGCCAAGTGCCGGCGCTCATCCATCACGCACAGCTCATCAACGATCAAGATCGTCTCACCAGGTTGAGCTTCTACTTTATCGATCTGTAGGATCACTTTGCGTCCCACCATCATCTGTGCCAACATCTCTAGCGTGGCCTCAGCGGGCTTGACCGTGCCCACCATCTGCCCGGCGCGCATCACGCTGATACGGTCTGCCACAGCGAAAACCTCGCGCAGCTTATGGGTGATGAAAACGATGGATTTACCTTGCTTGGTCAGGTTACGCATGATGACAAACAGCTCATCAGCCTCTTGAGGCGTTAGCACCGCGGTGGGCTCATCCAAGATCAAAATGTCAGCATTGCGGTACAGAGCTTTAATGATCTCAACGCGCTGTTGTACACCCACCGGCATGTCTTGCACCAGCTCATTCGGGTTGACCGCCAGTGCATACTGCTGGCTTAACTCCAGGATTTGATCTGCCACTACACGCCGATCGAGCGGTGCCAGCTGACCTAATAGCTTGGTAGTGCCCAGCACCGATTCTTGACCCAGCATGATATTTTCGGTCACAGTGAAAGGCGGGACGAGCATAAAGTGCTGGTGCACCATACCGATGCCCTGAGCAATTGCATCGTGCGGGGTGCTGATACGCACCGGTTGGTCGTTGATCCGTATCTCTCCCTCGTCAGGCTGATATAGCCCGTAAAGGATATTCATTAAAGTGGATTTGCCTGCACCGTTCTCCCCCAGCAGGGCGTGAATTTCTCCTTTTTCTAAGGAAAAGCTTACGTGGTCATTGGCAAGTACACCGGGGAAGCGCTTGGTAATATCGGTGGCTTGTAAGGCATAAGCCATAGCCTTCTCCAATTCCGTGTATTTTGTTTAGGCTTGAGTACACATAGTAGAGGGTGCTGTACTTTTTGTACAGCACCCTCTAAAATAGAGCTCAATAATGATTAGGGTGTATAACCCGTGGTGACGGTCCCTGCGACCAGAGCAGCGCTGGCCTCATTGATTTTATCCTTTACTGTCTGAGGAATCTTGCTGCCCCAATCATGGAAAGGAGCCAAGCCTACGCCTTTATTGGTGAGATTGGCAGTCACGGCGCCTGCCTTTACGGTGCCACCTTTTACTGTCTTGAGGTACTCGTACACAGCGACATCAACGTTCTTCATTGCGCTGGACAGCAGGGCGCTTTGCACCTCAGGATAGGTAAGGTACTGGTCAACATCCACGCCTATGGCCATCAAGTTGTTCTCTTTTGCAGCCAGCAAGCCACCATTACCGGTGTTGCCGCCTACGCCAAAGATTACATCACAGCCCTGACCGATCATGCTGACGGCAGTTTCCTTGCCCTTGGCGGGGTCAGTGAATGATGGAATGTAAACGTTGAGGGGAACAGCGATACCAGCCTTCATCCACGCAGCGCCGTTCTGGAAGCCAATGACATAACGCTCGACAGGCGGGATCTGCATGCCAGATACGGTGCATACCACACCACTCTGAGTCATCCCAGCCGCTAATACGCCAGCCAGGAAACCGACCTGGTCTTCCTGGAACATCAGACTCGCGACGTTCGTCAGACCACCATCAACATAGCAGTCTTTAACCGTGTCGGGGCAAGCAACGGAGCCTGCAGTGGGGAAGTACTGGTTATCAATGATGGCGAACTTAATGTTCGGATATTGCTTGGCTTTGGCAGCGGTGTCATCGCCCATCAAAAAGCCGACCGTGACAATTACATTGTAGTTTTCAGTGGCGAATTGGTCAATGTTTTTTGAATAATCGGAGGCTACCTTGGATTCGATGTATTTCGCATCCCAACCGAATTCTGTAGCAGCCTTTTGTACACCGGCCCATGCTGACTGGTTGAAGGATTTGTCGTTAACTCCACCCGTGTCAGTTACCAGACCGATCTTCAGCTTGCTACCAGTGCTGCTGGAAGCGCAACCTGACAGCAGCACGGTGGCAATCAACAGAACAGCCAATAGAATTGATAGTTTCTTCATCATACTCATTCTCCTCTTCGTGTGTTAAGTTTGGAATATTGGATGGCTAAATGCCAGTATAAGTTTAGCACACAGATAAAAAGTTTGCAATGTGATTTTCTGCATATTTTAGGTCATCTTGAGCGTCCATAAGGACACACACCTAGCTGGTCTGCTCATGGCCGGTGCCACCACCGAAGCGCAAGGCGACGCGATTGGATAAATCCTACTGTAGAAATCCAAGACCGCTCAGGTTGCTCCGAGGGGTCTTTCTATTGTTATTACCAATGTGTTAAAGGAGGCGAATTTTACGCACTATCTGTGGCAATCTACTTTCCCAAATCCCCCGGACCGAACGCACCCGGCAGTAGCTCCGCCACCGATGTCTCCTGGCGCTGCCTTCCCTCCGCATCGGCGATCAGCACGATCATATCCAGCCCAAATTCGGCCATCACCTGACGGCAGGAGCCGCAAGGTGTGCCACCGTTGCTGGTGACCACCGCCAGCGCGGCAAACTTGCGCTCCCCCTCCGACACCGCCTTGAAGATCGCCACGCGCTCGGCACAAAGCCCGGTGGGATAGGCGGCATTCTCTACGTTGCACCCGGTAAAGAATTTTCCGGAGAGCGTCACCAGGGCTGCCCCCACCAGGTAATTCGAGTAGGGGGCGTAGGCTTTCAGGCGCGCTTCCCGGGCTAGCCTCATCAGTTCATTGCGCAGCTCATCCGTCAGTTTTATCTCCATCCTGCTCCTCCTCCTGGGCTGCTTCGGGCACCTTCTTTGCCCTTACCTTGCGGATGCGCCGCCCGGTCACCTGCTCGATGGTCAATTGGATATTACCCACCTGCAAGCTCTCTCCACTGGTGGGCACACGCCCTACCTGCTCGTAGATGAAACCACCCAGAGTCTCAGTTTCTTCGGTAGGTAATTGGCTATCCATCACTTCATTGAAATCTCTCAGGTCCACCTTGCCCTGGAACACGTACTCGCCGTCGCCCGCTTGTACGTATGGGGCTTCCTCGCTCTGGTCATACTCGTCCTGGATCTCTCCCACGATTTCCTCGAAGATGTCTTCCAATGTGACCAGCCCGGCGATGCCACCGTACTCATCCACTACCATCGCCATGTGCACGTGCCCCGACTGCATCTCCTCCAGCAACTCGTCCACCTTCTTGGCCTCGGGGATGAAAGTCGCCGGCCTCAGCAGGCTGCGCAGCGATTCGATCTTGTCTCCCTTGCGCCATATCTTCAGCAGGTCCTTGGCGTATAAGAGACCCAGCACGTTGTCCACCGACTCCTCGTACACCGGCACGCGCGAATGACCCGACTTGATCAACTCGTCCACAGCCTCCTGCAAGGGGGTGGACACGTCCAGGGCGTTAATGTAGATGCGGGGCAACATGATCTCGCGCACCAACGTGTCGCCCAGCTCGAAGATCGAGTAGATCATCTGGCGCTCATCCCCTTCCAGCACCCCGCCTTCGTGCCCAGCATCCACCATGCTCTTCAGCTCCTCTTCGGTGACGGTGGCCACGGGTTCCTGGGCTTCACCTCTTTTCCTGCTAAATGCCAGAGGGAGTAACAGGAGTGGCGAAAGGATGGCGGTGGTGAGGCGCACAGAAGGCGCCAGGCG
>JBGOYO010000074.1:0-9576 GCA_041479715.1 Anaerolineae bacterium | reverse complement strand
TCGAAGCCATGATGGGTGATACCAAGGCACTCCAGTCGGGCACCTCCCATAACCTGGGGCAGAACTTCGCCAAAGCTTTCAACATCCAATATCTGGATAAGAATAACCTCCTTCAGTATGTGTGGACCACCTCTTGGGGTCTATCTACACGCTTCGTTGGGGCGGTCATCATGACCCATGGTGATGATCAGGGGCTCATCCTACCTCCCAAGCTGGCTCCATACCAGGCTGTCATCATCCCCATTTATAAAAACGACGAAGAGAAGTCCCTCGTCATGCCCGTGGTCACGAAGGTGGAGCAGGAGCTGCAAAGCTTCCGTCTTAAAGTCGACCGCCGTGAGGAAGTCACCCCCGGCTTCAAGTTCAACGATTGGGAGATGCGCGGAGTGCCATTGCGCATCGAGATCGGTCCCAAGGACGTCCAAAAGAACTCGTTGGCATTTGCCCGGCGGGATATGCCCGGCAAAGCCGGCAAGACATTTGTGCAGCATGACCAGCTCGAAGCCCAGGTGGCGGAAATATTACAGTCCATCCAGGCCTCCCTGTACGAACGCGCCCTCGCTTTCCGCCGTAACCATACCTTCGATCCCAAGGATTACGACGAGCTAAAATCAGCGGTTGAGAAAGGTTGGGCTTACTCATGGTGGTGCGGCGACCCCGAATGTGAAACCAAGGTCAAGGATGAGACCAAAGCCACCACCCGTTGTATCCCTCTCGACCAGGAGCCGGGTCATGGCACCTGTATCGTGTGTGGTAAGCCCGCCACCGAAAAGGTCATCTTCGGCCGCGCTTACTAAATACTCCTCCCTTATATCCGTTTTTTGGAGATTTACATCCCGAATGGTCTTTTCGGGAGAGGGGAGGCGCGAGGGGGCTGTCTTTGCACCTTTACCCGCTTTTTTTCAAGAAAGCTCATTCTACGTCGGTGCGGGCAGTGTGCTACCGGTTTTGGTGGCGTGCGACCCGCCCCGACTTCTCCGCTAACCTGTATCAAGTGATCTTCTTGGCATTCGTTATTTATCCGTTGACCAGCCCTCTTTATTTCTATTCTATCTATATCCCATACAACATATTGGCTATGCGCATAATATTTTCATACATTACTCGTTATCACCGTTCCATGATATAAATATCCTTACATAATTTTCATATATCTATGCCCGCCATCCAACCCGCCCGACTCAAGCAGCAGGTCGTTGACCTGGTCGCGCTTTATGACCAGCCAGACGCATTCGTGCGCCAGCTCCACTCCTTGCTCGATCTCTACTCCGACCACACCCAGCGCCATGGTCAGGCTGGTATCCCCTCCCCTCTAATGGACTCGTATAACACCCCTCCACCCGTGATGCGTCAGGTCTGGTATGAGCTCAGCAAAACCACTCGGCCACATCCGAATGCCGCCCTTCGCCTGAGTGATGCTTTGTGGGCCGAACCCAATGTTGACCTGCAACTGCTCGCCGCCCGTCTATTGGGGCAGCTTCCCCTCGTGCCTCCCGAACCGGTGGTTGATCGCCTCCAGTCCTGGGTGCACTCCGACCCAGACAAGCGCCTGCTGGATGGCCTGCTGGAATTCGGACTCATACGGTTCCAGAACGACGCCCCCGAGCAGCTGCTCGAGCTGATCTCCTCTTGGCTGTCTTCGAATGATCTGCCCGCCCAACATGCGGGCTTACGCGCCCTGCTGCCCTTGGGCAGTGATCCAGCGAGTCCTCATCTGCCGGTCATCTTCCACCTGGTGACTCCCTACACACGGATTGCCCCCTCCCGCCTTCGCCCTGATATCGTTGCCGTCCTGGTAGCACTCGCACGTTGCTCCCCCTCCGAGACGGCCTATCTCCTGCGCCAGAACCTCACCACCCCCGATAACCCTGACACCCCCTGGCTCATCCGCCAGGTTCTGAACGAATTCAATGCGGAAACTCAGGTAGGGCTGCGTGCTGCAATGAAAGGAAGGAGTTGATATTCCGATTCCTTTATCCTAACCATAAATCCATCTAGCAGACCCATTTTTCATGTAGAGGCGCGAGGGTGGAATTTGAAAATGACCTATATGGGATTCCTCCCTTGCGACTTCTCAAGATTTTCCCATTTGATCTATAAATCTTCCGGGATCAGCGATCCCATCAACAAAATATTTGGATGTATTTGTAGTCGATATTTTTTGTAGCCGCTATCGTTGATGGCGGCATACGCATCACAGACCGGGATCACCGATCCCGGCTACAAAATTACTCGCCAATTACCCAATCGCCTAATTAACTGATTGCCTATTTACCTAATTGCCCGATTGCCTAATTTCCTAATTGCCTGACCTTCGTTTCCTTGGTGTCCTTTGTGGTTTTCTTTCCTTCTCTACGCACTATTTGCGGATAAATCCAATCCATTCTGATAAAATGTTAATAGCGAATTTCCCCACTCTCTGATATAATACCCCCCGCTGACTAGACCACCCGGTGGCATGTGCTGCCTGGTTGGAGACCTGCTAGAAGCAAATTTAAATCATCTGGAGCAGATGTCATGGATAAGGACACAAAAGCAAAAACAATGGAAACATTCGCCCGTCATGAGGGCGACACCGGTTCACCCGAAGTGCAGGTTGCAATTCTTTCGAGCAGAATATCAGAGCTCACCGAACACTTACGTGAACACAAGCACGATGAGTCCTCTCGTCGTGGATTACTCAAGATGGTGGGGCAACGCCGACGTCTTCTCGCCTACATCAGGCGAAATGGCTATCAGCGCTATATGGCGCTGACTGACCGGCTGAACATCCGCCGCAAATAGAAAGACCCACCCTTGAGTAGATGGGACGAAACATTTCCCATCTACTCTTATTTAGGGAGAAATTTAAACAGCCTCAGGTCGGGAATTGATGGATAATGACAACATATTTTATCCCAGGCGGCTTTTTGATGCCGCCATTAATTGTTGTCGTTAACTCTCAGTTTCTGACCTAGAAGGCACCATTATATTTAGGAGAAACTGAATAATGAAACCCGAATCAAAAAAATATAGCGCGATGGTCGGTGGCAAGCCCATCACCTTCGAGACCGGCACGCTCGCCGGTCAGGCCGGCGGTGCTGTCACTGTCCGACTGGGCGACACGATGATCTTCGCTGCCGCCACAATGAGCACCGAGGTCCGCCTCGGTATCGATTACTTCCCCCTCACCGTGGATTATGAGGAGCGCATGTATGCCGGTGGACGCATCCCTGGTTCGTTCTTCCGCCGTGAAGGCCGACCTTCTGAGGTAGCCATCCTTATTGCACGCCTCACCGACCGCCCACTGCGCCCGCTCTTCCCCAAGGACCTTCGCAATGATGTTCAGGTGATCCTGTACTCGTTCTCGGTCGACGGTGAGAACCCGATTGATGCGTTAGCCATCAATGCAGCTTCCACCGCCCTGATGATCTCAGATGTCCCGTGGGGTGGTCCGATTGCTGCTGTACGCATCGGGCATGTCAACGGTGAGTTTGTGGTCAATCCCACCTCCTCTGAGCAGGATAGCTCTGACCTTGACCTGCGCATTGCTGGCACGCGTGACGCCATCTTGATGGTCGAATGCGGAGCTCAGGAAGTCCCTGAAGCGGTCATGGTGGATGCATTGAACTTTGGTCACCAATCCATCCAACCCCTGATCGATCTCCAGGAACAAATGGCACGCGAGGTTGGTAAACCCAAGCGAGCTTATGTGTCGTTTAACCTGGCTGAAGCCGTCCAGTCTCCGGTCAACGAGAAGGCAACTTCTCGCCTAAACGAGCTTATGGATGCCCCGCATACCAAGGCTGAGTTGGACACCGCCATTTCAGCATTACAGCAGGAGCTCGTCACCGAGCTGACGGCTGAGGATCAATCCCTCGCCCCCAATGTTATCGAAGCCATTGACGAAACTTTGAAAACCGTTGTTCGTCGGCGCATTATCGAAAACCAGATCCGCCCAGACGGTCGCGGTCTCACCGATATCCGCCCCATTTGGGGTGAGGTTGGCCTCAGTCCGCGCGCCCACGGCTCGGGTCTCTTCACCCGTGGTGAGACACAAGTGCTCACCCTGGCGACCCTTGGCACCCCGCGCGATGCCCAGGAGATTGACAGCCTGACGGGTATGGAAGCCAAGCGCTACATGCATCACTACAACTTCCCGCCCTTCTCCACCGGTGAAGTCCGCCCTCTGCGCGGTTCTTCCCGGCGCGATGTTGGTCACGGTGCCTTGGCAGAGCGTGCTCTGGTGCCGGTCATCCCATCCGAAACCGAATTCCCCTACACGCTGCGCCTGGTATCCGAGGTGCTGTCCTCCAATGGCTCCACCTCCATGGCTTCCGTGTGCGGTTCTACCCTGGCATTAATGGATACCGGTGTACCCATCAAAGCTCCAGTCGCCGGTGTTGCCATGGGTCTGATCAAAGAAGGCGACAAGTACTCCATCCTCACCGATATCATGGGGATGGAAGACCACCTGGGTGACATGGACTTCAAAGTCGCAGGTACCCGTGACGGGATCACCGCCTTGCAGATGGATATCAAGATTAAGGGTATCACGCCAGAGATTATGTCAAAAGCCCTCGAGCAGGCCCGTGTTGCCCGCTTGTTCATTCTGGATAAAATCCTGGAGATCATCCCCGCACCGCGCTCTGAGCTCAAAAGCTTTGCCCCGCGCATCACCGTCCTGCACATCCCATCCGAGAAAATCGGAGCAGTCATCGGCCCAGGCGGTAAGATCATCCGCAGCATCCAGGATGAGACCGGCGTCAAGATCGATATCGAAGAAGATGGCACTGTATATATCGCCGCAACTGATGGCCCTGCTGCTGAAAAAGCACGTGAGATGGTTGAAAGCATCATCGAGGTGCCCGAAATCGGGCGCATCTACACCGGAAAAGTGGTCCGCGTCACCGATTTCGGCGCCTTTGTCGAGATCCTACCCAACCAGGACGGTCTGGTGCACATCTCCCAGCTGGATAGCGAGCGCGTGAACAAGGTGGAAGATGTCGTCTCTGTCGGTGATGAGATCACCGTCATGATCACCAACATCGATGATAGCGGCAAGATCCGCCTTTCTCGGCAGGCAGTCCTCGAAGGCTGGACGCTCGAAGAGGCGAAAGAACACGACCGCCCCTCAGGAGGTCGCTCAGGCGGCTCGCGTGGTGGCGGCGGAAGACGCCCCTACAACCCCAACGGTGGCAACCGCGATCGACGCGATCGACACTAATATGAGAATGACAACCCGTTTTCGGTTCGAAAACGGGTTTTGTTTTATTTATGCTAAAATCAATCTGATGCCTCCCCGGTTTTCCACCACCGAATACCGCTACCCGTACGAATATCTCATCCTTCTACTGACCATCGGTGTTGTACTGCTGGTGATTGCCTTTACCGCCGCTGCCACCGTGTGCGGGAGCGTCATCTTTGTGCCATTAGTGGTCATCATCGGCTATCTCGCCAGCCGCAATAATCACAAGGCATTGCTTTCCCAGGCACAGAAGGTCACGCCCGAGAGCATCCCGGAGATGGCCCCGCTCATCGAAGTGAACTCAGCCCGTTTGCAAGTGGAGCCGGTGGATGTATTCATCGTCCCATCCAACCGGCTGAATGCCTACACCTTCGGGATGGACAGCCCCAAGGCGATTGTGCTCTACTCTCCCCTATTCAAAATTATGGACCGGGATGAGATTCAGTTCATCCTTGGGCATGAAATGGGGCATGTCAAGTTGGGTCATACCGTGTTGAACACACTGGTCGGTGGTATGGCGGGTATCCCCAGCAGTTATGGTGCCCTCGCCATCATGGAGCTGGCTTTCCGGTGGTGGAACCGGGCGTGCGAATATTCCGCCGACCGGGCCGGCGTCCTGGCGTGCGCCAAGCCTGCCAAAGCCATTTCCGCTCTGGTCAAGCTCGAGGCTGGTCCGGCTGCCCTCACCCAGGTAGGTATGCAGGCTGCCATTCAGCACATCGAGTCGGAAGATGACGATATTCTGGAGAATATTGCCGAGCTGGTGGCGACGCATCCCATGGTCGCCAAACGCGTTGAGGAGATCCGTAAATTCGCCAACTCGCAGGCATACCGCACCCTGCAGGCGAAAATGGACCTGAACCTATCCGGATGATTAGTCATTAACCTAGATAATACATATGAACCTGCCTGAATTTGCCCTCCGCATGCCTAAAGCTGAGCTACACGTCCACCTTGAAGGCTCAATCCTGCCGCGCACCTTGCTCCAGCTGGCGCAGCGTAACCATGTTCGCCTGCCCGCCAGCGATGAAGCGGGGCTGGAGAAGCTCTACCGCTTCCGGAACTTTGAACAGTTCCTGGAAACCTACCTGATGATCACTGGGTGCCTGCGCACTGCCGATGATTATCGTCTAATCGCTTACCAGTTCGGTAGTGAATGCGCCAGGCAGAATATCCGTTACGCTGAGGTGATCTTTACGATGCTCACCAGCTCTACACTCACCGGTCTACCCTGGCAGGAAATTTTGCATGGGTTGAATGCCGGTCGTGAACAGGTTGCTGCCGACTTTGGGGTGCGCTGGCAGTGGGTTTTCGATATCGTCCGTAACGAGCCGGATACGCAAGCTGCCGTCCTCGATATCACCCTTGCAGCCCGTGACCAGGGAGTAGTGGCGCTGGGGCTGGGGGGTCTCGAAACCGGATTTCCCCCCGAGCTATTTGTGGATACGTTTCACCGTGCTGAAGCCGAAAATTTGCACCGGGCGCCTCATGCGGGTGAGATTGCCGGTCCTGAAAGCGTCTGGTCGGCACTGAATTTATTACATGCTGATCGCATTGAACACGGAGTTCGGAGTATCGAAGATCCATTACTCGTCGAATACCTCAGGTCGAACGCCATACCCCTGGATATCTGCCCTACCAGCAATATCTGCTTGAATGTCTATCCGAATTATGCCTCCCACCCACTGCGAAAATTGTGGGATGCCGGGTTGTTCCTGACCGTCGGATCTGATGACCCTCCCATGTTCGGAACCGATCTTAATCGTGAGTACCAGTTGCTGGTAGAGGATTATAATTTCACCCAACCTGAGCTAGAGCGCATCAGCTTGAATGCTATCCACGCCAGCTTCCTCAGCCCGGCAGAAAAACAGATTCTGGTGCAGGAATTCCAGGCAGAGTTTAATAGATTATCGAAATGATAAAAGTGAGGTGAATATGACCAGTGAGCGTGATCCATACAAATCGTTAGCAACCGCGTTAGACAACCTCCCGAATGGCTTCCCACCCACCGAGAATGCTTCAGAGCTGAGGTTGTTGGCCAGGCTTTTTACACCTGATGAAGCTGTGCTCGCCTCACATTTGTTGATCAAGCTGGAAACTGCGGCTGAGATTGCGGCTCGCTTGCAGCTGGATTACAACACTACACGCAGCCTGCTCAAGGGTATGGCTTCCAGAGGGCTGATCAATGCCGGCAAGGCAGATGGCGGGCTTGGCTATGGTCTGTTGCCGTTTGTAGTCGGGATCTATGAAAACCAGACCGGCGATTTGCTGGACGCCGAGCTTGCGGGATTGTTTGAGGATTACTACCAACGCGCGTTCGCCAGGACGTTAACCATACAACCCGCCGTCCACCGCGTCATCCCCGTGGGTGAAAGCATAAAAATGGATATGCAGGTCGCACCCTTCGAGTCAGTTGTGGGGATCATCGAGAACGCCCGCTCGTGGGCAGTGCTCGATTGTATCTGCCGCAAGCAGACTGCCCTGGTCGGAAAAGGCTGCCAACATACCCTTCGAAATTGCATGGCCATGAGTGATTCGCCCGATGCCTTTCACACTACAGATGAAGTAGATGCTCTCACAAAAGAAGAAGCCTATGCCGTCCTTCGTCGCGCAGACCAGGAAGGCCTGGTCCACACGGTCAGCAATAACCAGCAGGGCAACTGGTACATCTGCAATTGCTGCACATGTTCCTGTGGGATCCTGCGCGGTATGGCGGAGCTGGGGATTGCCAACGTCGTCGCCAGCTCGGCGTTTGTAAATACAGTGGATGAGAGCTTGTGCAATGCCTGCGGTCTGTGCGTGGAGAGCTGCCAGTTCGACGCTCTCACCTTGGAAGATATCGCTGTGGTGAATAAGACGCGCTGTGTCGGCTGCGGTGTGTGCGTGAATGCCTGCCCTGACCAGGCGCTGATCCTGGTGCGACGCCCGGAGAATGAGATCAAGCCCGTCCCCGTCAGCATCACTGAATGGGGTAATCAGCGTGCCCGGGCGCGTGGCATCGATCTGACTCCCCTGTTATAAAGCTCAGTAGGCCATCCGAGGTAGATAAAATGGAAATACTCTTCGGGGTTGTCTCAGAAGTCTAGTTATAGTTTTCCCGACCTAATACCGTAGGGGCACAAGGGAGAATTTCCGAGCTTAACTGTCTAATTCCACCCCTGTGCCCATGCTTATTGGACATTTCCCGGACGGGGGTGGGAGTTAATCCAATTAAACTGTTTATTGACCCAGTGTGGGTAAATAAGGCATTTGGGGTCCCGGGATTCCCAGTAGTTCCGAAAGTGCTGCCCGCATAGCAATCCGGTCGTCCCAGGCGTACTCGGTATCGCCAAAGCACATGGATTGCTCGTGCCCCTTCCCACAGGCGATGACCACATCGCCTGGGTGTGCCAGTGATATGGCAAAGCGAATCGCCTCACCCCGGTCGGGTATCTTCCAATAGGACTGACCTTCGATCCCACCCTGAGAGTCAGCACCGGCAGCCATCTCATCCAGGATGTCTTCCAGCAGCTCTGTGCGCGGGTCCTCTGCGGTCAACACAGTCAAATCGGCTAACTCAATCGAGGTTTCAGCCATCATCCTGCGCTTCTGCCGGTCACGCAAGCCCGCTGCTCCAAATACGGAGATTACTCTCCCGTGGGTGATCTGCCGTACGGTTTGGAGCGCATTTTGTAGCGCATTGGGTGTATGGGCAAAATCCACAATGGCGGTGAAATCCTGCCCCAGGACTATCCGTTCCATCCGCCCAGGGATGGTCTGTACCGCCGCTATCCCAGCCTGGGCATCCTCAGGGCTTATACCCAGGCAAAAAACAGTGGTGGTAATGGCTGCCAGGCAGTTCGAGATATTAAAATCCCCCATCAAGTGGCAGGCGATCGGGAGCTGCCGTTCTTTTCCCACCACCGTGAAGCTTAACCCCTCCGGTCTGTGCTTTACGCGCTCCGGACGAATGTCTGCCTCCGGGTGAAACCCATAGCTTATCTGCCTGCCGGTCGATACCTGGGATAGGTAATCGAAGGAGGCGTCATCTCGGTTCAGCACCGCTGACCTCGGATTACCCTGTAGCTTGGGTAGGGTTGAATTTAAATTAATGAAGAGGCGAGCCTTTGCTGAACAATACGCTTCATAAGAGCCGTGGTAATCCAGGTGTTCGTGGGTGATGTTTGTGATCACCGCCACATCGAACTCACAGGCATCTACCCGGTATTGGGCCAGTCCATGCGAGGTGACCTCCAGGACCACGTGCGAGAGCCCAGCCGCAACCATCTGGGCCAGGTAGCGCTGCACATCGGGTGCATCCGGGGTGGTAACGTGGAACCCGGTGTCGAGCACCTGTTCCCCGATCACAG
>JBGOYO010000073.1:0-9626 GCA_041479715.1 Anaerolineae bacterium | reverse complement strand
TATCACATAATCAGGGAATCTTCCATCCTGATGGTTTTTGCATTCTCACCCGACTATTGGCGTTATCTCACCTTGTATTAATCTAAACATGTAAAATTTTATATGCGTTACATTACCGTGCCTACCGACCAAAGGAGAATATGTCATGGAGAAAGCTGTCGAAGCGCACCCGCGATCTGGGAGCCGGGTTAAATTTATTGTTGGTGGAGTATTGATCTTTACTGCAATCGCGTATCTAATCATTTCTTCCACCAAAGCCAACGCACAATATTTCTATACCATCGATGAGTTAAATTCCCGCGGCCAAACCATGGTCGGTCAAAATATCCGCGTATCTGGTGCGGTGATTGGTGATTCGATCCAGTATGATCCTCAAACTCTTTCCTTACACTTCACGGTAGCCAACGTACCTGCAGATAATAAACAAATAGAAGCCCAGGGTGGGCTTGCTGCCGTCTTACATACTGCCGTAGTTGATACTTCGCATACCCGCATGCCGGTTATCTACTCAGGTCCAAAACCCGACCTGCTCAGGGATGAAGCTCAGGCGATCATGACCGGTCACATCGGTGCGGATAACACCTTCTACGCCGATGAGCTGCTGTTGAAATGCCCAACAAAATACGAAGAAGCCGTTCCTAGCCAGGTAGCACCATAATTATGGGAGTAGTTTATGGTTGCTAACTTGGGTTACGGGACCCTGTTCATCACCCTCCTGGTAGCCATATACGGTGCTGGGGCAGCATTTTACGGAGGTCGAAAAAACAAGCCTGCTTGGGTGGACAGTGCGCGTAATGCCATGCTGCTCACCTTCCCCCTGCTTACCATCACCGCCTTCAGCATGATTTATTTGCTGGTTAACCATCACTATGAGTTTCCTTTCGTCAGTGAGGTCATCAGCAACAGCATGCCTTTATACCTTCGAATCACAGCCCTTTGGGGAGGTCAGGCTGGCTCGCTGATTTTATGGTCCTGGTTGATGTCCATTTTTGCCTTTGCAGTTATGCTCCGCAAATGGGATCGTGATCGGGAATTTCTTCCCTGGGTCATCCTGGTCTCGATGGCTACCCTGGCTTTTTTCCTTGTAATCAGTATTTTCGTAGAGAATCCATTCACAAGGTTATGGGCATCTCCAACTGGGAACATTATCACATCCATGATCCAGCCCTCGGGCACAAGTTTATATACTCCTCCGGATGGCAGCGGAATGAATCCTCTCTTGCGCCATCCAGGGATGATCATTCACCCTCCCATGCTCTATTTGGGGTTTGTGGCTTTCGTCGTCCCTTATGCTTTTGCGATGGCAGCCTTGATCACAGGTCGTACGGATGATCGCTGGATCCACATCACCCGCCGTTGGACGATCATTGCCTGGCTCTTCCTTTCCCTTGGGTTGGTATTGGGAATGCGCTGGTCTTATGATGTTCTGGGCTGGGGAGGTTATTGGAATTGGGATCCGGTCGAAACTGCTTCATTTATGCCCTGGCTGACCGGCACAGCTTTCCTGCACTCGGTGATGATCCAGGAAAAGCGCGGCATGCTTAAAAAATGGAACATGGCGCTCGTCATCGCGACCTATGATCTGGTGATCCTGGCGACTTTCTTGACTCGCTCAGGTGTACTGAACTCGGTGCATGCATTTTCTCAAAGCGCACTTGGACCTCTGTTCTTTGTGTTTATCATCATCACATTGGTCGGATCGTTCCTTTTATTGTTAGCTCACTGGGATGATTTAAAGTCAGAGAATGAGATGACTTCTCTATTCTCTCGCGAAGCTCTCTTCTTATTAAATAACTTACTCTTTGTTGGTTTCTTCGTGGTGTGTTTTTGGGGAGTTATTTTCCCTGTTGTAACGGACGCCCTCGGAATCGTAGGGCAGGCGATCCCTGCGCTGGCTGGGATCTTTACCGGTCAGAAAGCAGATGTTCGGACAAGTTATTACACCATCCCTACCGCGGTTCTATCAGCATGCCTTATATTCTTAATGGGGATTGCACCCGAATCTGCCTGGAAATACTCCACTTACAAAACAATCTTCAATTCTGCCAAGAAGCCTTTTGCAGTTTCCTTGGTGATAATTCCGGTCCTTTTATTAGCAGGGATGCGATCCTGGGTGGGAATCCTTGGCTATTGGATCTGCGCTTTTGCGCTCGCGGTTACGGTCAACGAATTTTGGAAGGCTGCCTGGGCTCGCCATAATGCCCAACAACAAAACCTTCTCACTGCATTCTGGCAGATGGTCGGTAAGAACCAGCGCCGGTATGGCGGATACATCATCCATATCGGAATTGTCTTAATGGTCATCGGCATCATCGGTAGTAAGGTC
The DNA here is from genome assembly GCA_041479715.1 of Anaerolineae bacterium. GTDB lineage: Bacteria > Chloroflexota > Anaerolineae > Anaerolineales > UBA4823 > FEB-25. Next base: position 7,300 of record JBGOYO010000073.1, on the reverse strand, counting down.
TTCCAGACAGAAACCCAACAAACGATTCCCCAGGGAAGCGAGATTTCGCTCGGGAGATACACGATTAGCTTTGATTCATTATCAGATTTTAATACTGCCGATGGGCGGAATGTGGCACGCGCGGTGTTGAGTGTGTTCAAAGACGGAAAATACGTGGGGGAGTTACATCCACGCCGCGATTATTATTACGAGTCTCAACAAGCCGTGACTATCGCTGGTGTGCGCAGCACATTGGCAGATGATCTTTACATCATCCTCGCTGACTGGCAGCCACTCTCCACGAAAGCTGCAACTTTCAAGGTTTATCACAACCCTTTGATCAACTGGCTTTGGTTGGGGTCGTTGGTATTTGTCCTTGGGACGGTTGTGGCAGCCTGGCCGGATAAAGAAACTGAAAAGGTTGTTGTCCGTAAAACAGTTCCCACGGTAAGTAATGTTTGAGTGAATGCGTATGATCAGAAAAAGTTGGATCATCCTCACTCTAGGTCTGTTTTTTGGACTTTTGGTTGTAGGTATTGCAAAAGCACAACAGGCGACTCCTTCGGATGACCAGGTTAATGCCATCGCTCGACAGCTATATTGCCCGGTATGCGAAAACACTCCTCTGGATGTATGCCCCACTACCGCCTGCGCCCAGTGGCGGGAGTTGATCCGCCAGAAGCTTGCTGATGGCTGGACTGGGCAACAGATCAAGGATTATTTTGTCGAGCAATATGGTGCACGAGTACTGGGTTCACCCCCCCTTAAAGGACTTAACTGGCTGGCATATATTGTGCCACTCCTGGTTATTCTTGTAGGAATAGTTATCCTTTACTCCACTTTTCGCTCCTGGAGGAAACCTGCCCAACAAGCTACCCCTTCAGCTCCTGGCTCCTTGCCAGACGTGCAGGATGAGTATATAAAACAAATCGAAGACCAGGTGCGAAAACGTTGATCAATGGGAATTGATATGGATGAGTCGTTAACCAATTCAACCGAAAAATCCACAAAAACCTGGCTTTCTCGCTTGGGGCGCATTCTTGCCTGGCTGGCATTGTTCGGATTGCTTGTCGTTGTCGCCCTGGTCTTATTTAGAAAATCGCAAGGTCCAGTGACGGTTGGGGCAAAACCTCCTTCTTTCACCCTTACCACTTTCGATGGGCAGCAGATTGGTCCGAAAGACATGGCTGGCAAGGTAGTCTTGGTAAACTTTTGGGCTTCCTGGTGTAAACCTTGTGAACAGGAAGCAGCTGACCTTCAATCTGCCTGGGAGTACTACCAGCCGCGTGGTGATGTGCTCTTTTTAGGCATAGCCTGGACCGACACCGAGTCAGCCTCTCTGGATTATATTAAAAAGTTCGGGATTACCTATCCCAATGGGCCCGATTTGGGCACTGCGATCTCACAAGCCTACCGCACGACTGGTGTACCTGAAACTTATATTATCGATAAAAATGGCAAGTTGGCTTCCCTTAAGCTCAGCCCTTACACCTCTGTGGCTGAGATCAAGGCTGCCATCGACCCTATTCTGGGTCCCTGATGCCATTGGAATTGCGATATTAGATCATGGATATTGGTTCAATCTTTCTCATCCTCGCCCTTCTCATTCCGGTAGTGATTTATCTCAGCCGTCCATTGCTTGAGGCCAGCCCAACTATGGACAGCCATTCTGACCAGGACATTTCCGCCCTGTTAGCCAGGCGCGACCAGGTGGTTGCTGCCATTCAGGATTTGGATGATGACTACAATCTGGGGAAGGTTCCCGAGGATACTTACCCGCTGCAACGTAGTGCGTTGCTCGAGAATGGGGCCGTTATCCTACGCCAAATTGATGCTTATCAACTTAGTGATCCCAACCCTGCTCCAGAAGATCGCCTCGAAGCAGCCATTGTTGCTCGTCGCCTTACCCTTGAGACTAACTCCGTTCCTGCGAAAAAGAATGGTAACGCAGTTCCACCCGTACCGGATGACGAACTTGAGCAGCTTATTGCCTCCCGCCGTCGTACGATGAGTGAAAAGGCAAGTGGTTTTTGCCCCAAATGTGGTCGCCCCGTACACGCCTCTGATCGCTTTTGCCCAAAATGCGGTGCCACGCTTGCCTAATCCAATTTTGAGAGTCTTCATGATTAAAATCCAAGGAACAATTGCCCTTCTTCTCGCTGCACTTATTCTCTCTGCCTGTTCTTTTTCGCTTGCTGGAGATATCACTCCGCCTCCAGGAGCTGAGCTGCCCGCAGTTCAGCCACCTACCCAGAGCGTTGCCTCCAGTCCGATTTATCCCATCGTTCCACCCGACCTGGTGAGTGGAGCGAAGATCTATAACCAGGAGTGCTCCCAGTGTCATGGACCCAAGGGATTGGGGGACGGACCTCAGGCAGCCCAATTGTCTGTACCCGTGGCCACCCTTGGTCTATCTGATTTTGCTCGCCAGTATTCTCCTGTTGAGTGGTTTTCCGTCGTTACGAAGGGCAACATGGAGAAATTCATGCCCGCTTTTGCCAATCTGACTGATCGTCAGCGTTGGGATGTGGTTGCTTACGCCATGAGCTTGAGTGCTCCTGATGCACTTGTCAGCCAGGGCAAGACTTTATACCAGCAAAACTGTGTCTCCTGCCATAGTAGTTCCGGAAAGGGCAATGGCGCTAAAGCCGATTCTTTATCTACCCATCCCACTGATTTTACCAACCAAGCCTTCATGGCACAGACGTCCTCAACCACTCTTTACGATGCAATCTCTTCCGGCATCACCCCGGATATGCCTGCCTACACCAGCACCCTGAATGACGATGAGCGCCTGGCTGTGGTGGCTTATCTCCGTTCACTGACATTTGCTTACTCTCCAACAGCGGCGAATGCTTATCCAGCACCGCCATCCAACTTGACCGCCATAGCCTCCACCGGTCCCTACCCCGCGCCCCAGGCATATCCAAATCCAATCGAAACTCAAACTCCCCAGCTTGGTGCAACACCCGAGATCACCCCATCCGCTACCTTTTTCGGCTCAGTCTCTGTGCAGCTCGTCAACGGCTCCGGCGGTGTTACCCCCAGTGATGCGCCGGTTACACTGTATGGCTTTGATAATATGCAAAATACCTATTCCGAGACGCTCACCTCCGGGGTAGACGGTGTTTATACATTCACGAATGTTGTTATGCCGGAAGGTCGGGCCTTCCTGGCGGGTGTCGATTATGCTTCCGCCACCTATGGTTCAGATATCGCCATGGTCAATCCGACCACTCCGAACCTGAACTTACAGATCACGATCTATGAGCCCACCACGGACGCCTCCGCCTTGACCACCGACCGGGTCCACCTTCTGTTCGATTTTTCCAGTCCCGACGTGATTAATGTCGTGGAGGTCTTCATCATCTCTAATCCCTCCAATCAGGCGATTATTGCGCCTACCGAAGGTGGCGCCGTTGTGACCTTCCCCTTGCCTGAGGGCTATACCAACCTTCAGTTCCAGGATGGCGCATTGGGAGGCCGCTACATGGAGGTCTCACAGGGATTTGCAGACACAACCACAGTCAGTCCCGGCTCCGGTCAGTATCAGGTCATCTTCGCCTTCCAGATGCCCTATAATCGTAAACTGACCTTCGTTCAGCCCATGGCCCTTCCGACCAGCGCAGTCGTTATTCTGGTGCCGGACAACGGTGTAAAGGTGGATAGCAGCACGCTCCAGGATGGAGGCACGCAAGTCTACCAAAACACCACCTACCGCAAGTATAACGGTAGCAGTTTGATCGCCGGCAGCTCACTCGAATTCACCCTGACGGGTAATCCGAAACAGCCGGCCACCTCAATCTTTTCTTCCATAAACAGGCAATATTTGGCCATCGGTTTAGGGGCATTCGGTGTCGCTCTGGTCTTGGGCGGGTTATGGCTCTTCCTAAACAACCGCAGAAAAGCTGCGCTACAGTTAGCCACAGCTGGTTTGGGTACCCCCTCACCCATCACCGGGCAGGATGCCTCCCCCGAAGACGAGGACACCCTGATCGATGCCATCATCGCCCTGGATGACCAGTACCGCGCTGGAAACCTGCCAAAAGAAGCTTACCTCGAGCGCCGGGCGATTCTGAAAGAGAAGCTCCGCAACCTGGGGCAGAAATAGCGCCTCGGTCAGCGGCTGAACTACTGCGCTCACTGATCATATGATTACCGTCCACAAACTGGTTAAACGCTTCGGGCTGAAGGCCGTGCTGCGTGGCATGGACTTCTCCGTCGAGCCTGGGGAATTCGTTGCCTTGCTGGGGCCGAATGGTGCCGGCAAGACCACTTTTCTGCGAATCCTGGCTTCACTAATGCGCCCGACGTTAGGCAGCGTGAGCATCGCCGGTTATTCACTTCCGGGTCAGGCCTCTGCCGTCCGTCGCCGGTTGGGAGTCGTCTCACACCTTCCCCTGCTTTATGGTGATTTGACCGCCGAGGAAAATCTGCGCTTTTATGCCCGTATGTACGACATCCCGAATGCGAATCAGCGCATCTCCGAAGTTCTAGACCTGGTCGGTTTGATCCCTCGCCGGCGCGATCTGGTGCGAACCTTCTCGCGCGGCATGCAGCAGCGCCTGGCCATCGGTCGGGCTGTGTTGCATGACCCTGAGGTGATGCTCTTCGATGAGCCACACACAGGTCTGGACCAGGATGCCTGCCTCATGCTTGATACAGTCCTGCGCGAAGTCGCCGCCCGCGGCCGGACGGTAGTGATGACCTCGCATGACCTGGCACGTGTGGCTGAATTGGCTTCACGTTTTGACGTCCTTTCACGCGGCGTCATTGCCGCTTCCGTTCAACGCTCGCAGATTGAGCCCGATAACCTCCTGGCATTCTATCGCCAGTCGTTGGCTGAGGCGTAATCATGCAGCCTATCCCTCAAGCCGAGAAACAAGTGAGCATCAAAAATCGCTCTGGAAGCGCCGCACAATTTATCCGCGCCGTTTCTGCTATCGTCTGGAAAGACCTGGCCGCAGAGCTGCGCAGTCGTGAGCTTCTATCTGCAATGCTCGTCTTTGCTCTCCTCGTCATCCTGATTTTCAACTTCGCACTCGAATTGGACGCTCAAGCACGCTCCACTGTGACCGCTGGGGTCCTGTGGGTGACTTTCGCCTTCGCAGGCACCCTCGGGCTCACCCGCTCCATGGCCATGGAAAAAGATCGCGGCTGCCTGGATGGCTTGTTGCTCGCCCCGGTCGACCGCAGCGCCATTTATTTCGGCAAAGCCATTGGCAACTTGGTTTTCATGCTCATCGTGGAAGCCATCGTCCTGCCGGTATACACCGTATTGTACAGTGTCAACCTGTTCGCGCCCGGTCTGCTGCTGGTCATCGTCCTGGGATCGATCGGTTATGTCGCCGTAGGCACGCTGCTCTCCAGTATGGCTGTCCAAACCCGCACCCGCGACGTCCTGCTGCCCATCCTGCTTTTCCCCATGGTCATCCCGATCTTGATCGCCGCAGTTAAAAGTAGCACCGGCTTTCTCCAGGGTTCAGCCATGGCGGATATTTTGCCCTGGATCAACCTGCTGGTGGTTTACGACGTAATCTTTATCGCCGCTGCCTTCATGGTGTTTGATTATATTGTAGAGGAGTAGCACATGGAATCTAAACCTCGATTGTTGGTGATCCTTGATGTCATCACCGTGCTTTTATTTATCACTGCCGTCAGCTTGGTCTTTCTCTATGCCCCGTTGGAAGCTGTGATGGGGCAGGTGCAGCGCGTGTTTTACTTCCACGTATCTAACGCCTGGGTTGGGATGTTGGGATTTCTCGTTGCTGCCATCGCCGGGGTAGCTTACCTGCGTAAAGGCGACCGTAAATGGGATATCGTCGGTTTAGCTGCCATCGAGATCAGCTTTGTGTTTTTCGGCATCGCCATCATCTCCGGATCGATCTGGGCTCGCGGCTCATGGGGCACCTGGTGGACCTGGGACCCGCGCCTGACCACCGCCGCGATTTGCGAGCTGGTATATGCCGCATACTTCATGCTGCGCCAGGGCATCGAAGACCCCGACCGGCGTGCCCGCTTTGGTGCCGTCTATGCAGTCCTGAGCTTCATCAGCGTCCCACTCACATTCATTTCGATCCGCATCTTCCGCACCATCCATCCCGTCATCATCGGGAGTGGTGCTGCAGGCGCTGAAGGTAGCTTCGATATGACTGCTAAAATGCTGCAAACCTTCATGTTCAGCCTGCTCACCTTCTCATTCATCTTTGCAGACTTGCTATGGCATCGCATTCGCCTCGGCAAATTGGCCGATAAAGCCGAGAATCTTAAATTAAAAGTCCTTGAATAGGAGTGTTCATTATGTTTTTCACAATCCTGCAACAAGCCCCTGCTGAAACCACGCGCTATATGATTGCTGGTTATGCAGTGATATTCAGCATTATGCTCCTGTATGTCCTCAGTCTGGCTATCCGCCGGCGCAACCTGGAACGCGACCTTGAAACCCTGAAGGAAATGGAGACGAAGGAAAAATGAGCGCCTTTCCGCCAACCCCCAACTCTAATGTGCCAGTAAAGGCTGAGACTGCCTGCGGCGCCAGCATCAATGTGACGCCCAACACCCCCTATATCCACTACCGGGGTGAGATCGTTTATTTCTGTGGTGGCGACTGTAAGCAGTTATACGACGAAGATCCATCAAGCTCCTGCATGGCAGCCCGTCTCCTATCGGGTGATTGATCATATTCCCGGAAGCTGTGCCCGAAATAGTCCATCCGTGATTTTTTTAGTTAAACCGAACAAAAGTGGTCATATTCGTCAATTATCGGTTACAATTGGTTTCCCATTAACCCAAGACTTGGCGGTACTACCATCATCGGTCGTGGGACGGAGGAGAGCAGTCTGGCAGATTTGCGGTTGGAAAATCACAACCGTGTATGCATCATCGGCGGCGGACCCGCTGGCAGCTTCGCCGCTCTTCATTTGCTGCGCCTGAGCGAAATTAATAACCTCCACCTTGAAGTCATGATCTTTGAGCCGCGCGATTTCACCCGGCCCGGTCCATCAGGCTGTAACCGCTGTGCTGGCATCCTCTCTTCCCGCCTGTGGAGCAACCTCTCCGAGCTCAGCATCTCCATCCCAGAAGATATCGTCCAGGCTGATCTCCAATCCTATAACATTCATCTAGACCAGCAATCCATTCACCTCGACCGTCCCGATCCATCCCGCAGGATCATCAGCGTTTATCGCGGCGGCGGTCCGCGCTTGGTGCAGGGCAATCCTGTAGCCAGTTTCGACCAATTCCTGCTCTCTCAAGCCGTCAGCCGTGGAGCAGTTCACGTTCCTCATCGTGTGCGCGACGTCCAGTGGGCGGGTCAGCCTGT
>JBGOYO010000072.1:0-9688 GCA_041479715.1 Anaerolineae bacterium | reverse complement strand
TCCCACATGACTGGTCCCATTTTACCTCAGGGAATGCTTAATAATAAAGAACCCGTTTTCCCAATGAAAACGGGTTCAGAGGAGTTTTGTGTGGAGAATGTGAGAGGGTTATGCGGCTTTCGCCTGGGCGGCGACCGCAGCGAATGCTTGCGGGTCACGCACTGCCAGGTCGGCCAGCATCTTACGGTTGATGGTGATCTGATTGGTCTTCATGCCGTGGATCAGGCGGCTGTAGGACAGACCGTTAAGCCGTGCTGCAGCGTTGATACGGGCGATCCAAAGATGGCGCAAATCGCGTCTGCGTTGGCGCCGGTCACGATAGGAATACCATAATGACTTGAGCATGGCCTCATTGGCACGTCGGTATAGACGGTGGCGTGTGCCAAATTGACCTGACATCATTTTGAGGATTTTTTTATGGTGATGGTGACGATACGGACCAGTTTTTACACGAGCCATGTTTTACTCTCCTGCGAACCCCTGGGCGCCGGTAGCTTTATGCCGCCAGTTTCACGCACCCAACGGTCGCAACAAAAAATGGATAGTATGGGCGGGTAACCCGTTGGGTCGCCCCAACAGCCGCACATAAAGGGTGGATATGATGGGCGGGTAACCCGTTGGGTAACCCCAACGGCCGCACATAAAGGGTGGATGGGATGAGCTACTCTGCCTTCTTCAGGTAGGGTGCCAGGCGATGGACACGCTGAATAATACCGCGTCCTTTGACCGGGACCATTTCCGACAGTAACATCTTGACGCGCTTGGGGGTGCGACGGCGGAGGTGGCTTTTACCACCTTTGGTGCGCACTACCACGCCCGTCCCGGTGACGCGGAAACGTTTCGAGGTCGCCTTATGGGTCTTGAGTTTATATTTTTTAGTTGTTTGCTTGCGAGGCACGGTTAAAACTCCTTCTCACACAAAACCCCGTCAGGGGAGCAAAGCATACAGCTTTTGAGGCTGTATGCCAGCGCCCACGGGGAAATTTTATGTACTAAATTTTGGATTACTTCTTCTTTGCCGTCTTGGCGGGAGCCAGGACCATCACCACACTGCGACCTTCCATCATGGGGTTTTGTTCGATGGTAGAAAGATCCGCCAGCTCTTCGGCTACTTTTTTCAGGTCATTCAGCGCCAGGTCAACGTAGTCTATCTCACGACCTCGAAAACGGATACGCACCCTCACCTTATTACCGTCCGTCAGCCAACCGCGGGCATCACGGATTTTGAAGCCCTGGTGGTAGATGTTGGTTTTTGGGCGGAAGCGAATCTCTTTAACTTCGATCTTGGTTTGCGCTTTACGGGCGTCGCGTTCCTTCTTGGTCTTTTCGTAGAGGAATTTCCCGAAATCCATGATCCTGCATACAGGAGGGTCGGAATTGGGGGCTACCTCTACCAGGTCCAAATCGGCTTCGTTGGCGAGGCGTATGGCTTCCTGGATGGAAACTACGCCCACGTTTTCGTTATTGGCGCCGATCAAACGGACTTCTTTTACTCGAATAGCCTCGTTGATTCTATATTGGGTCGCGCTGATATCTTACTCCTTTCGAGACAGACAATTAATACCGCTAGAAGTCGTAGTTTGGCTAATAGCGTGCCCGATAATACCATAGTTTACACCTAATCGTCAACGTATTTGGGGAAAGTAGGTGCTTAGTGATCAGGTATTGGGTAATTAGGTGATCGGGGAAGAAGGTAACAAAGGCATTTCGGGACTGGGAGACAATAAGATATTTCCATAATAAAGTAGAGACGCATTATGCATGGCGTCTCTACAATTGTTACTCACCTGCCACTCCCACGTCCCCGCTAAAGGCGATGGTCCCAGTAGCGTACGTGCAAGAATGGGGTGATACTCACTTTGTGTAAGCTTATATTAGTCCTCGAATGTCCTCGAAACAGTCTGTTAAAGATTAGAAATGCTGCTTTTACAGGCTGTTTAGCCCATCCAATGCATTTTTTAGGCCAACCTTGCAGAAATGAAAGGCGGAGGAGGACATCCAACAATATTACACGATCCCCTCCACCTCCCCAGTGAAAGCTGTCAGCGGTCAGCTATCAGCTTTCAGCCAGAAAGAGGAACAAAACAAGCGATGGGTCAGGATTATACGAAAATAACTGAACCCCCTTCCACCTCCCCCAATTACAAAAAAGTGATTGGGGGAGGAACAAATTCTACGATCTACAAATCGTGGGAGCGTTGGTCGATGCGGTCGCGGACGGTGAGGATGAACTCGTCTACGGGCATGCCGTCCTGGCGGGAGCCATCGCGGCGCCGCAGGGAAACCGTGCCTTCAGACATTTCACGCTCGCCCACCACCAGCATGTACGGAATTTTGAAGAGCTGGGCCTGGCGGATCTTAGAGTTCATGCGCTCGTTGCTCAGGTCAGCTTCGGCGCGGATGCCTTTTTCTTTCATCTGGCTGACCAGACGTTCGGCGTAGTCATTGTGGGCGTCGGTGATGGGGACCACGCGTACCTGGTCGGGCGAGAGCCAGACAGGGAAGTTGCCCCCATAATGCTCGAGCAGGAAACCGATCATGCGCTCGTGGGTGCTCAGGGGGGCGCGGTGGATGCATAGGGGCGTCTCTTCCTGACCCTCGCGGTTGATGAAGGTCAGGTTGAAGCGCCCAGGCACGGCGAAGTCCACCTGGTTGGTGGCGAGGGTAAACTCCTTGCCGATGACCGACCAGATCTGCACATCGATCTTGGGACCGTAGAAGGCTGCTTCATCCGGCACTTCTTCATAAGGAACCTTACCGTTATCCATGGCACGACGCACCATCTCCTCGGTCTTCAGCCACAGGCGCTCGTTATCCACATACTTCTTCCCTAGTCCGCTCTTATGATGAGTGCTCAGGCGCATGATGTACTTATCGATACCAAAGATCTTGAAGTACTGGTGGTAAAGGTCGATCACGCCCATGAATTCCTGCTCGAACTGGTCTTCAGAACAGTACATGTGAGCATCGTTCATCTGCATCGAGCGCACGCGCATCAGACCGAATAGCTCACCGCTCTTCTCGTAGCGGTAGCAGGTTCCATATTCCGCCAGACGAATAGGCATATCGCGGTAGGAGCGGGGCTTCGAGCCAAAGATTTTGTGGTGCATGGGACAATTCATCGGCTTGACGTAATACTTCACCCCCTCCAGCTCCATGGGGGGGTACATGCTATCAGCGTAATAGGGCAGGTGACCCGAATGGAGGAATAGGTCTTCCTTGGCAAGATGGGGGGTTCGCACGCGCAGGTAGCCGGCTTTGTCTTCCAACTCTTTGGCAAGCTTCTCCAGCTCATCAATGATGACGCCGCCGCGTGGCAGCCATAGCGGCAGCCCGGGACCAACTTCTTCGTCAAAGGTAAAGATCTCCAGCTCCTTGCCCAGCTTGCGATGGTCGCGCTTTTTGGCTTCATCGACCTGCCACAGGTACTCTTCGAGCTCCTTGGAGGTCTTCCAGGCGGTGCCGTAGATGCGCTGCAGCATGGGGTTGTGCTCATCTCCGCGCCAGTAGGCGCCGGAGGAGCTGAGCAATTTGATAGCGGAGGGGTTGATCTGCCCGGTGTTGTCCACATGCGGACCGCGGCACAGATCGGTGAACGTGTCGGAAGTGTAAATGGATATTTCCGGCTTTTCTTCGAGTGGGTTGCCATACTCGTCGAAACCGCCTTGCTCGAGACCAGCAATCAGCTCCAGCTTATAGGGCTGGTCCTTGAAGATCTGGCGCGCTTCATCAGCTGAGACCACCGTGCGGACGAACTTGTGGTGACCGGCGATGATCTGGCGCATGCGCTTTTCAATTTTCTCAAGATCCTCGGGGTTAAGGGAGCGCGGCAGGTCGAAGTCATAGTAGAAGCCGTTCTCGATGGGCGGCCCGATGGTGTATTTGGCCTCCGGGAACAGCTCGATGACAGCTTCAGCCATGACGTGCGCAGCCGAATGCCTGATGCGGTAAAGCTCTGAATCTTCATAACGATCTTTTTTTGTTTCTACCATATAGTTCTCCTAGAAAATCATCAGTATTGATAGCAGCTATTTTAAATCCCTTTTCTGTCTTTAGTCACACGGCTTACACGTTCGATAAGCTCACTGACATTCATCAAGCCCAGGTCTTCTTCCGTGCGCAAGCGAACTGAGATTGAGCCTTTTTCTATCTCGCGATCGCCAACGATCACCATATAGGGTATTTTTTCAAGCTGCGCTCGGCGGATCTTGGCCTGCATGCGGTCACTGGAGTCGTCCACCTTGAGGCGGAATCCAGCTTTCTTGAGTTCTAGTTCAATTTTATTAGCATAATCAATATGACGGTCTGAAACTGGAATAACCTGTATCTGCACCGGGCAGAGCCATACAGGGAACGCTCCGGCGTAATGCTCGATCAGGAGGCCAAAAAACCTTTCCCAAGAACCGAACAAGGCGCGATGTACCATATAAGGGCGGTGATCCAAACCATCTTTACCAATATATACCAAGTCAAACCTTTCGGGAAGGTTGAAATCAAATTGGATGGTTGTATTTTGCCAATCCCTTCCGAGTGAATCAGTAATTTTAACGTCAATCTTCGGCCCATAAAAAGCTCCCCCTCCTTGATCGATTTGATATGGAAGTCTGCGTTCATCAAGAACTTGTTGGAGGATACCGGTAGCCTCTTCCCATTGATCTTCAGACCCCATGGCTTTGTCTGGCCGAGTGGAGAGAAAATATTTAAGGTCAGTAAAACCAAAGGCTTCCCACATCTGGACAGAAAAGGATAATACTTCTCTGATCTCATCCACCATTTGCTCGGGTGCACAGATAATATGCGCGTCATCCTGGGTAAATCCCCTCACGCGCATAAGACCATGCAGTACACCGGAACGCTCATAGCGATAGACCGTCCCAAGCTCTGCCCAGCGCAACGGTAAGTCGCGATACGAGCGGATTTGAGATTTATAGGCCAACATATGAAAAGGGCAGTTCACCGGTTTCAAGTAATATTGCTGTCCTTCAATATCAATAGGAGAGTACATATTTTCCCGGTAAAAATCCAAATGCCCACTTGTTTCCCACAGCTTCCACAAAGCGATATGGGGCGAGTAAAGCAATTCATAGCCACTTGCATAATGACTCTCAATCCAAAAGTGCTCTACAATGGATCTGATCCTACCGGCTTTCGGTCCATAAACAATCAGGCCTGCACCAATTTCATCGTGGGTAGTAAACAAATTCAGCTGTTTGTTGATCCGCCGATGGTCTCGAGCCTCGAGATCTGCGAGCATTTTCAGGTAATTTTCCAATTCCTCTTTGGTTTTCCAGGCTGTGCCGTAAATCCGCTGGAGTGCCGGGTTATGCTCATCGCCGCGCCAATAAGAACTGGCGACTGTCATTAGCTTCATTGCGGAGGGGTTGATCTGTCCGGTGTTATCCACGTGCGGACCGCGGCACAGGTCGGTAAACGTGTCGGAGGTATAAATGGATATTTCCGGCTTTTCTTCGAGGGGGTTGCCATACACGTCGAAACCACCCTGCTCAAGACCGGCAATCAGCTCGAGCTTATAGGGCTGGTCCTTGAAGATCTGGCGCGCTTCGTCAGCTGAGACCACCTGGCGGACGAACTTGTGGTGACCGGCGATGATTTGGCGCATGCGCTTTTCAATTTTCTCAAGGTCTTCCGGGGTGAGCGGGCGTGGTAGGTCGAAGTCATAGTAGAAGCCGTTCTCGATGGGCGGACCAATGGTGTATTTGGCCTCCGGGAACAGCTCGATGACAGCTTCAGCCATCACATGCCCAACCGAGTGCCGGATGCGGTAAAGCTCCGAGTCTTCATAGCGTTCTTGCTTTTGGTCCACCATTTGAGCCTCCTATTATGTCGTCATTGCGAAGAGTAGTTCTCTTAAAGTAGGGGCCCGATATATCGTGCCCTACTGACACGACATTCGCCATTTCGCCAGACAATGTTGTTAAATAAAAACTCCCGCCCGACTGGGGCGAGAGGAGTCTCACGCGTTTCCACCCAGATTTATGTCAGGATAACCCGGCACATCTCTTTAGACCGATAACGGGGTCAACCGATCACCTTAATTGGCCTAAGCCTTTGGGGATCACGCTCACGGGTGGTTTTCGCTGATCGATTGCCAAGGGAGACTTTCAGCCGATGATCTCCCATCTCTAGCGGACGCATACCAGCTACTCGTCCCGGTCGACGCGGTATTTTAATTTGAAAAATTATACTACGCTTTGTCCGAATCACAAGAGGCGCCCGTTTATTCAACAGCGGAACGCCACCAGCATCCCATCCCGGATGGGAATGAGGGATGAGACCCATGCAGGGTCGGTGGTTAACATCTTTGTCAACTCACGCACACCCTCGGTGGTAGGGTCCTTATCCTGCCCATCCAACACCAGCCCATGCCACAAGAGGTTATCCACGATCAGCACACCGCCCGGGCGTAGCTTGGCACGAATCATCGGTAACGATTCGGGATAGCACTCCTTATTGATGTCATTGAATATCAAGTCGAACGGACCGGGGGTCTGGGACAGGGTCTCGATGGCTTCAGCCACATGGTACTCCAAAAAGCTGGTGTAACCGAGACGGTCCAGGTGTTGACGGGCATCGTTGGATAGATTCTCATCCCACACTACGTGATGGACCTTACCACCGCCGTTCTCCAACACGGCGCGGGCGAACCAGGCCGTGGAATAGCCATAGCCTGAGCCCATCTCGAAGACTGCGCGGGCGCCGATCATGCGGGCGATCTGGTAGCACAGGTAGCCGCAGACTGGGCCAATGATGGGAAAGTCAGTCTGCTCAGCATAGGCTTCCATGGCTTTCATTTCACCTGGTCGCTCGGGCACCAGGGTATTCAAATAATCGTTGATGCGGTAATAATCTTTCAAATCACTCATTTTTCCCTCTTTTCATCACAAAACTATCCTATTATACTCATTATTGTCTATTATTATCTCAGATCCGAAATTGCCATAACACACTATCCCCTTCCCAAACGTGACGTCCCATGTTAAACTTCATTGGCTTCACCTCATCCCGGCGCTCTCGCACGAGGGCGTCTTTTTGTGTAGGATACATCCATGTACATTGTTCTTACCGGCTCAGTGGCGTTTGACTACCTGATGACCTTCCCGGGCTATTTCAAGGACCACATCCTGCCCGATAAACTGGACACGATCAGCCTGTCGTTTTTGGTCGACTCGTTCCGGAAACGGCGCGGTGGTATTGCACCTAACATCGCTTATACGCTGGCGCTGCTGGGTGAGCACGCACACATCATGGCGACCGTGGGTGAGGATTTTGAAGAATACCGCGGCTGGCTGGAGGGCAATGGGATCGATACTTCTATGATGAAGGTCATTCCCGGCTCTGTCACAGCCTGCTTCTTCTGCAACACCGACCGCTCGAATAATCAGATTGCCAGCTTTTACCCGGGCGCGATGGGATGCTCGACTGAGCTAACCTTCAAAGAGTGGAAAGGGCAGCGACCGGACCTGGTGGTTGTCTCGCCAAGTGACCCTGAAGCGATGAAGCAGCACGTGGTCGAATGCCGTGAGCTGGGCTTCCCATACCTGTATGACCCCAGCCAGCAAATCGTCAGATTGACCGGTGATGAGCTGCGGACAGGCATTAAAGGGGCGCAGTCGCTGTTCGTTAACGACTACGAGTTCGGATTGGCGCAGAAAATGACCGGTATGACTGCGCTGGACATGCTTAAATATCTGCAATTCATGGTGGTGACACGCGGACGGCATGGATCGACGGTCTATTCTAGGGAAAAGGAATACGCCATCCCGGTGGTGCCTCCCAAGCATATTGCTGACCCGACAGGCGTAGGGGATGCTTACCGGGGAGGCTTTTTGACTGGTTACAGCCACTCCCTGGACCTGGAGATATGCGGGCAGATGGGAACGCTGGCAGCCACGTACTGCCTCGAACACGAGGGCACACAGGGGCATTCCTACACACCGGCCGAATTCATCGCCCGCTTCAGGCAGCACTTCAACGACCACGCCCAGCTGGATAGGTTAGTGGAAAAATGATATTCCGATCATCCTGATCAAGGAAATGGGAGAGAGATATGGAGAACTACGACATTAAAGACCCCAAATTAGCCGAAGGCGGGCGCCGGCGCATTGATTGGGCAGAGCGCGAGATGCCCGTGTTGCGGCTGATCCGTGAGCGATTCGCCAAAGAACGCCCTTTGAAGGGTGTGCGTATGTCAGCCTGCCTGCACGTGACCACAGAAACAGCCAACCTGGCTCAGACGCTGCACTTGGGAGGGGCTGACCTGGTGATCACGGCGTCCAACCCGCTCTCGACTCAGGATGACGTTGCCGCAGCACTGGTCAACATTTACGAGGTGCCGACCTATGCCATCAAGGGCGAGGATAACGTTACCTATTACAAGCACATTAAAGCAGCGCTTGACCACGCCCCGCATGTCACCATGGACGATGGGGCTGACCTGGTGAGCACGATGCACAAGGAGCGCCGCGACCTATTGCCGAATGTGATGGGTGGCACAGAGGAAACCACCACTGGGGTGATCCGCCTGCGAGCGATGGCAGCTGATGGAGCCTTGAAATTCCCGGTGATCGCGGTCAACGATGCCCAGACCAAGCACCTCTTCGATAACCGCTACGGCACCGGTCAATCCACCATCGACGGGATCGTGCGAGCGACGAATGTGCTGCTGGCGGGGAAGATCTTCGTGATCGCCGGATACGGCTGGTGCGGGCGAGGCCTGGCGATGCGGGCGCGCGGTATGGGCGCCAACGTAGTGATCACCGAGGTGGACCCACTGCCGGCACTCGAAGCGGTGATGGATGGCTTCAGGGTGATGGAGATGGGCGAGGCCGCCAAAATCGGCGACATTTTCGTCACAGTGACAGGCGACCTGAACGTGATCGACAAACATCACTTAGAAGTGATGAAAGACGGGGCGATCATCGCCAACTCGGGTCACTTCAATGTGGAAATTAACATCCCGGCACTCGAAAAAATGAGCAAGGAAAAAAAGCTGGTGCGCCCGTTCGTGGAACAGTACGTGCTTGAGGATGACCGGCGGATTAACTTGCTGGGTGAAGGCCGCCTGATCAACCTGGCGGCAGCTGAAGGGCACCCGGCCAGCGTGATGGATATGTCATTTGCCAATCAAGCGCTGAGTGTGGAATACGTGGTCAAGAATGCCGACAAGCTGGAGAATAGGGTGTACAGCGTGCCCGGAGACATCGATCGCGAGATTGCCCGCTTAAAGCTGGATGCTATGGGCGTGGAGATCGACAAACTAACCCCCGCGCAGGAGAAATACCTGAATTCATGGGAAGAAGGCACTTAACGCCTGCGCTGGTTCGGCGAGGCATGTATGCAGTCTGTAACTAGCACCAGGATGAAGGTCGAGCCGGTGACGCTGGAGGGAAGGGTGGTACGCCTCGAACCACTTGCGGAGCGCCATGTGGCCGACCTGGCGAAAGTGGGGCTGGAAGAGGAAATCTGGCGCTATATGCGTTATGGAAAGATGCAGACCATCCAGCAGCTGGCGGGTTGGGTGGGCGAGCTGCACGAGCTGCAGGAACAAGGGACCGACCTGCCGTTTGCGGTGATCTATAAGGAAACAGGAGCGGCGGTTGGGTGTACACGTTATTTGAACATCGACACACTCGACCGGTCGCTGGAGATTGGCGGCACCTGGTATGGA
>JBGOYO010000071.1:0-9702 GCA_041479715.1 Anaerolineae bacterium | reverse complement strand
GCAGCCAAATGACCTCACCATCACCGTCTACATACCCGAAAGTCGTTATGGGGAAGTTAAATTGGGTGATGCAGCCACGGTCAGCGTGGATTCCTTCCCCAACCAGAGCTTTGACGCTACGGTAACCCGCATCGCAGACCAGGCTGAATTTACCCCTCGCAACGTGCAAACAGCCGAAGGACGGGCGACCACCGTCTATGCAATTCAGCTCGCAGTTCAAAACCCAGGCGGTCTGCTTAAACCCGGCATGCCTGCCGATGTAACTTTCAAGTAAACCTCGAAATATCATAGTTCAGGTTTCCAATCATGGCTCACATCCGCGTATCTCACCTTTCGAAATCATTTGGCACAACCGTTGCTGTCGATGACGTCAGTCTCCAGGTTGATCCGGGCGAGATATATGGGTTGATCGGTCCTGATGGAGCAGGGAAGACGACCACGATGCGCTTGCTGTGCGGAGCCTTGCTGCCAGATCTGGGGAAAAACCGCGCTGAAACGGTAATCCAGATTGTGGGAATGGACGTGCTCAGACAGACTGACCCCGCCAGGGCGCATCTGGGTTACCTGCCCCAGCGCTTCTCGATGTATGAAGAGCTTACCGTGTTGGAGAATCTGCGCTTCTTTGCTGAAGTCCGGGGTCTCTCAGAGGATACCTGGCGGCCGCGTTGCATGCAAATCCTGGAATTTGTGGGTTTGGCAGATTTTATCAACCGCAGCGCCGGGCAGCTTTCAGGTGGCATGCGTCAAAAGCTCGGTCTGGCAGTTGCCCTGGTGCACTCGCCCAAGGTGCTGCTGCTCGACGAGCCCACCACCGGGGTCGACCCTGTCACCCGCCAGGATTTCTGGCAGCTCATCATCCGCCTGGTTGCCGAGGAAGGCGTGGCGGTTTTAGTCAGCACTCCCTATATGGATGAGGCTGGGCGATGTGCCCGCGTAGGTTTTATGCGCCAGGGAAAGATCCTGCTCGAAGGGAAACCCGATGAGCTGCGGGCGAGGTTAAATGGTCGCATTATTGAAGTACATGGGCAACCTCTCCAATTGCTGCGCGACCTGGCCCGTAAGGATGCTAATGTGGAAGATGCGCAAATGTTTGGCGACCGACTGCACTTGCGCGTCCAGCCTGGCTCGTCCCACCAGGTGATCGAACAACTGCAGGCGGAAATCCCTGCCTGTGGAGGAACGCTTAGTCAGCTCCGTGTGATCACACCTCAGCTGGAGGATGTTTTCATCGATCTATTGGAACGTCAATCTGACCAGGTTCCTCAAGAGGAGAGTAGTTGACCCATGCCGCGAGAAGTGATCCTTGCCCATAACCTCACCAAACGCTTCGACAGCTTCATCGCTGTCGATCATATCTCCTTTAGTGTGAATGCGGGTGAGGTGGTGGGTTATCTGGGTCCCAACGGTTCAGGGAAAACCACCACCATCCGCATGCTACTGGGTCTATTGCTCCCGAGTGAGGGTGAAGCCTCCGTGCTGGGGTATGACGTTGTGCGTCAATCCGAGCGCGTACGCGAGCGGGTAGGCTACATGTCTCAGAAGTTTGCCTTGTATCACGACCTGACGGTGGGGGAGAACCTGGCTTTTTACGCAGGCGTATACGGCGTAAAAGATAAGCAACGACAGCTGGATGTGTTGGATTTAATTGGGTTACGCTTGCAACAGACAGAACGGGTCAGCGATCTATCCACCGGTTGGAAACAGCGCCTGGCATTGGCAACGGCCATCGTCCACCAGCCGCGCTTGTTGTTCCTGGATGAGCCCACCAGTGGTGTTGACCCAACTGCTCGGCGTGCATTTTGGGATTTGATCTACACTCTCGTCGCCCAAGGGGTGACTGCTCTGGTAACCACGCATTATATGGATGAGGCGGAGTATTGCGGCAGGGTAGGGATCATGCGCGACGGCAAGCTCCTCGCCATGGATAGTCCATCCGCCCTCAAGCAGCATGCTTTGCCGGGTCTCGCCTGGGATGTGTTTGCTGCACCCCTCCTGCCAGCCTTGGGTGCCTTGGAACATTGTCCTTGCGTGTTGCGGGCAGGGCTCACAGCCGATCACCTGCGTGCCATAACTCCCACCAATGTCGATGCCAATACCCTGGTTAAAACCTTGCAGGACGCAGGCATCCGGGTCGACCGCATCGAGCCCGCCGAGCCCACCCTGGAAGATGTGTTCCTGGCGCTGGCGCAGGTGCCTTCAACCGGTAACATTTTACCTATAACCGATAAATCCCCTCAACCAAAATCATAAAATTGAATTAAATATAAATATTCTCAATAATATTATTGAAATTATTCAATATATTATTGACAAATATCAAATATTGTGTATAATATTGATCAGGAATAAGCATAGCAATACAGCCAAAGGAGGCTGTTATGTTTGATCACATAGTCGTAGAATTGATGAAATCGGAAAATCGGTCCCATTGCGTTGAGTCTGAGCTGGGTCTGTCTTCGATGAAACCGATACACTATAAACCATCGCTGATAGACCGGCTCTTAGCCGTGCTCGGTGAAGCGATGATCAACATTGGGCTTAAACTTAAAGACCGCCCGCGCACAAAACTGAACACCGAACAGGCTCACTCGCCCAATTACATGATTATGCTGTGAGTAGCAGGAGCCGCAATAATATAAATGAAAAAGTTTATTCGAGTAGCTGACCTTGGAGGTGATCCAGAATGAATACCTTACCCACCCGTTGCCCGCTTTGCGGCGGAGAAGTTACCGTTACACGCATATACTGCCAGGATTGTGATACCACCATCGAAGGGCGCTTTACGGGTGGTCCATTCTCACAGCTCACCCAAGACCAACTCTCTTTCGTTGAAACGTTTATCCGCTGCGAAGGAAAGATCACTCGTATGGAAGTCGAGCTCGATCTGTCCTACCCAACCATCCGTAACCGGTTACATGAAGTCATCCGGGCGTTGGGGTATGAACCGGGTGGCGAAGAGCCGATAACGGGTCTGAGTGATACCGAGCGCCAGCGCATCCTGGAAGACCTGGATCAAGGTGTGATCAGTGCTGAAGAAGCCATGCGCTTGCTGCAGGAAAGTGAGAAATGAGTATGGATAAGCAATTTGCAAGCACCAGTGCCTCTCCCCTTATCGTTTTGGATGTCAGTGGAGACCTGCGCTTAAAAGGCCAGGACGACCTCACGGTGGTGGCAAAATCTGATTCCCCCGAGGATCTCGCCCTGGAAGCCCGTGATGACCGGGTGGAGATTCGCTGCACCAGCAGCTGTAATGTGCGCGTTCCCCGCGCCGCCTTGGTTGAAATTCATTCCGCGCATGGTGATGCGGTAATCAAAGGCCTGGATGGAAGTTTATCTATTGGAACCGTGAACGGAGATCTGGAGCTGCGCAATGTATGTGTGACTAATATTGGCAGAGTGAATGGTAATCTGACTGCCAAGAATGTCGATGGCGATCTTAGCATAGATTCTGCCGTAGGCGACGTTTTTGCGCGACGCGTCCAGGGGAATTTTAACGTTACCGGGTCGATCTCTGGCAACCTTAACCTCACGGATATTGGTGGGAGTGCCAAAGCCTTAGCTAATGGCAATATCATTCTCCGCCTCGATCCTGCTCCCGGGCATGATTATGAATTTAATTGCACCGGCAACATATTTTGCCGCTTATCGTCAGATGCAAGTGTTGAGATCAGTGTACCCAAAGCCGCTCAGGTGATGGTAGATCTGCCAGGGATTCACGCTTCTGCTCCGGTGCAAACCCCATATGCCCTCACTATTGGTGAAGGCGACGCAAAGATCACTCTTTCTGCGAACGGAAACGTAGTCCTGGATACCCATGCTCCTGATTGGGACATGGAAGATTTTGATATTGATACAAATGCTGAAGTGGAGGGTATGGCGGATGCAGTCAGCCAGCAGATTAATCAGCAGGTCGAATCGCAGGTGCGCATGATCGAAGACCAGCTGAATGCCCAGCTCTCCAGCCTTACCATGCGTTTGAGCGCCGCGAAACTGACCGAAGACCAGGCCCGCCGGATAGAAGATCGTGCCCGTGAAGCCGGTGAGCGTGCCACGGAGAGGGCCCAGGAACGCGTTCGTCGTGCACAGGAGCGAATGGAACAAAAAATGGCGGCTGCGCAACGCAAGATGGAGTATCGCGCTCAGGCCATGGAACGTGCATCACGTCACGGCCGTCATCCTGTAGGCCTGGGCGTGCTCACATTTCCTGGTGCCCCTAATCCACCGACTCCTTCGGGTGAGCCGGTTAATGAAGAAGAACGTTTGATGATCCTGCGCATGCTGGAACAGAAGCAAATTACCATGGATGAGGCAGAAAAGTTACTTACGGCATTGGAAGATCAGGCATGAACGGTATCGTCTGATACCTGATTATCTGAGAGTCCTGTCTAATCCTGCGCTGAAAGGTGGAAGCAAAGAATGACCAACGAAACTGAACGGCTGCAAATCCTTGAAATGATCGAGAAAGGTGTCATCAGCGCTGCCGAGGGCGTCAGGCTGCTCAATTCTCTCCAAGGAGACCAGGGCGAGCCTGACGAGGTTGAAACACCCCTGATCAGCCCCACCATTCCAACCGCAACTGGACCTTCTCCGGAGCCTGAAGTGACGGTAGAAGAAGCTCCACCTGATGCTAAAGCCTCATCTGCCCCATTTGAATTTGATGCTGAGACCAGGAAGTGGCGCCGCTGGTGGTGGATCCCCTTGACCGTCGGCATTAGTATTACCGTGGTCAGTGGTCTGCTCATGTTCCTGGCTTACCAGAGTAGCGGCTTCGGATTTTGGTTCGCTTGTTTGTGGTTCCCATTGCTGTTTGGTGTGGTCATCATGAGCCTGGCAGCGGCCAGCCGGACGACGCGTTGGCTGCACGTCAGAATTCACCAGGAACCCGGTGAATGGCCCCAGACCATCGCCATCAGCCTGCCGATACCAATTCGTTTCTCTGCCTGGGTGCTGCGCATCGTTAAGCCGTATATTCACAATATGGACAGAACCAACCTGGATGAAATTATCCTTGCCTTGGAAAAAACTTCACCTGACCAGCCATTCTATGTGAACGTAGATGAGGGTGAATCGGGTGAAAAAGTCGAAGTATATATCGGATAATAGCGATTATTGGGTATCAATCTGATCCCTTATGCCTGAAATGATGTGGAGGTCTTTATGGCAACAACTGAAGAAAGAATGCGAATATTACGAATGATCCAGGAAGGCAAGATCACCGCGGAGGAAGGCGCCAAGCTGCTTACAGCCCTGCGTGAGAGCCGCAAAGAACCCCGCCCGGTCGTATCAACCAGCCGACCCGGAAAGGGTATGCTGCGCGTGCGCGTCACCGACATGCTAACCGGTAAAGCTAAGGTCAATGTTAATCTGCCCCTGGGGCTGGTGGACGCAGGGATGAGCATTGCCAGCCAGTACGCTCCGGATGTCAATTTTGGTCAAATCGCTGACGCGATCCGCTCCGGACAGATGGAAGGGAAGATCGTGGATGTGGTGGATGAAGAAGACGGGGAGCATATTGAAGTTTTCATTGATTGAACCTATGCCAATGCCTTGCAGTAGGAAAATTTGTGGAGGTTATTATGTCTGATGAAATCATAGAACAAAAATATGAAGTGGCTGCGCCTGCACGTTTGATCATCTCCAATGTCCGCGGTTCGATCACCATTCAACCGGGTGAGTCGGGCGTGATTGAGGTCAAGGCTGTCAAGCATGGTAATTTTGACAACGGCCACAACGTAGTCGAGATGACCCAGGATTCAGATGGAACCGTGCGGGTTGAAACCCGTTCCAATGACGCCTTATTCGGTTTCCTATCCCACCCACCCAGGGTGGACTATTCTGTGCGCGTCCCCCAGGGCGTCCATCTTGAGGCTTCCTGCGTCAGCAGTATCCTCGATGTGAGTGAGGTTGAAGGTGTTTTTAAGTTGAAAACGATTAGCGGTAATATGTCCCTGGCCAGGCTGTCTGGTCCATTGAAGATCGGTGCGGTGAGTGGGGATATCACGGGCACCCAAATAAACGGCGTGCTTGATTTGAACACGGTTTCAGGTAGGGTGAAGCTGACAGAGTCAAGCTTTCCTTCCGCAGATGGTACCACGGTCAGCGGTGATTTGACCCTTCAAACACCTGTCGCTGACGGACCGTATCATTTCAGCTCCGTTTCTGGTTCCGTGCGCATGATTGTGCCTGCAGACACGCGTTGCAATGTGGAGCTGAACAGCGTCAGCGGGAGTATTCGCTCTTCACTGCCGGCCGCGGTCACCAACATGGGTCACGGCTTAAAAGTGACGCAGATCCAGGGCGGTGGGACGGCGGTCCGCCTTAAGAGTGTCTCAGGCGGGGTATCAATTGAGACGGAAGGCACACCCGCCACCGCGGTTCAAACGACTGGACCCGTGGATGTAAGCCCTATTCCCCCGATTCCCCCGATTCCTCCCATCCCACCCATCCCTCCTGCCGAGACTCCTTCCATTTCTCCCGAACAGCTCTCCACTACTGAGATCCTGCAGCGCATCGAGCGCGGTGAGATGACCGTCGATGAGGCGGTTAAGCTGATGAAGGATCAATCCTGATATAAATTCCATCTTTCTCATAAGACGTCCCGTGGACAACCTCCGCGGGCGTTTATTTTGAGAAGATTACCCCAACAATTTTATGGCAACACTTCAGCTTTTCCCTCAGCCTGTAAATCCAAAACGCCCGACGGGTATGTTCGGTTTTACCATCGTCTGGTTTGGTCAGATCATCTCCTTGCTAGGCAGCAGCATGACCGTGTTCGCCATGACCATCTGGGCGTACGAAAAGACCAACGCTGCCACCGCCCTGACCATGATTAGTTTCTTCTTCATTGCGCCGATGCTCATCGCTTCCCCGTTCGCCGGGGCATTGGTCGATCGCTCCAATCGCAAGATGATGATGATGATCCCGGATATTGCCTCTGGCATCGCCAGCTTCATCATCCTCATCCTGTTCACCACGGGGCATCTGCAGATCTGGCACCTGTTCATTACCAGCGCATTCCAAGGGGTCTTCCAATCCCTACAGTGGCCGGCTTACTCCGCTGCCATCTCCACCATGATCCCCAAGGAACATTATGGGCGGGCGAATGGCATGCTCTCACTGGCTGACACAGCCTCGAATATTTTTGCCCCCCTCCTGGCCGGCTCTTTGATTGGGATTATCGGTGTGCCGGGCATTATATTGATCGACCTGGGTACGTTTATTTTTGCCATCGGTGCGTTGCTGCTGGTGCATATTCCTCAACCCCGGATCACTGAAGAAGGGCGCCAGGCGCGGGGGAGTATATTCAAGGAATCCATGTTCGGCTTTCGCTACATTTGGAGCCGGCCTTCACTGCTTGCCTTGCAGATTGTGTTCCTCACCGGTAATTTTTTCGCAGGTATCCCGGGAGCTGTCCTGGCAGCCATGATCCTGGCCAATACTGCCAGCAATGCAAAGGCGCTCGCCTATGTAAGTACGGCTGGCGCAATCGGCGGGGTGATCGGTGGGCTGGTCATGAGTGCCTGGGGTGGCCCCAAACGCCGTGTGCATGGGGTGCTTTTTGGTTGGTTTATGGCGAGTCTTTTAGGTACTGTTATGATGGGGTTCAGCCGGAGCATCCCCTTCTGGGTGATTTCCGCATTCTTGGGTATGTTCTTCCACCCCATCATCGACGGCTCCAACCAGGCTATCTGGCAGACGAAAGTGCCCCCAGACCTGCAGGGACGTGTTTTTTCCATCCGCCGGCTGATCGCCTGGTTCGTCAGCCCAATGGCTTTCCTTATCGCCGGGCCACTATCAGATAAACTGCTCGAACCTGCCATGCGCAACCCGGAAAGCGTTCTGGCCACCACTTTAGGCCCCATCATCGGCATTGGCCCAGGGCGCGGCATGGCGCTCCTGTTCGTCATCGGCGGTGGGATTGCCGCCCTGATCGGCATCAGTGGTTACGTTTTCCGCGTCCTCAGGGATGCCGACACGCTCCTGCCTGACCATGACACCCTCCCGTCTGCTGTCCCTCCAGACGAAAGGCTCACCCAAATGCAGGAATTACTCGAGCAGCGCAATCACTGGGTTGCCCAGCCTCTAACCCCAGAGCGTGAGCAAGCCCTTAAAACAATCTCGAATTCACTCCGCAAGCTCGGTAAGAATCAGCTTCTCCCGACCGAATAGACTTGTTGCGACGATCCGTGCACTTCCTACTGTGCAGACGGGATGGAAAACTTTCTTTCCAATACCACTGCCGCCATGGTATCGTCGGCTAATATCGTGTCCCCTTCGTAGTGGACGATCGTCCGCCAGCCCATATCGATCCAAAACCTCAGCGCCGGCCAATTTTTAAGGCTCACCCGTATCCAGATCGCCTCATACTCACCCATCTGCCTGAATTGGTCCCATATTCCATAGGCCAGTTCGGAGCCATAGCGGTTCTTTTGGAAATGTGGGTGGACCACGAACATCGAAATCCACACCCGGTGCGGCATCGGTGCATCATGGAACAAGTGGAAATATCCGATGATATCTGCTCCGCCGCGCAGAAAAACGCTTTGCATTTTGAAAATATCTTTCGCTGTGTGATTTAATCCAAGGCTTTTCGAAACCAGCTTGATAAAGGCTTCCTCGGTTTCTTCATAAAAAGTATTGTCCCACTCACTTACGTACGAACACGCATTGAACACATTCCGTAAATGGGGCACGTCATCCATGGTCGCATCGCGCACCATTAATCGATCCGTTCCCCAGCTCTCCGGCAAAATTTTCATTGCTTACTTCCCTTTAAGGTGTCTATATAATTAATTTAGTTTCCCATATCCCTTTTGTACGATGATACTTAAATTATTCT
This sequence comes from Anaerolineae bacterium, assembly GCA_041479715.1. GTDB lineage: Bacteria > Chloroflexota > Anaerolineae > Anaerolineales > UBA4823 > FEB-25. Next base: position 863 of record JBGOYO010000071.1, on the reverse strand, counting down.
ATCCCGTTATGCTTAAAATAAAGAGGTTAATCATTTAATAAAATAGTTAATAACGCGGTTCACCTAACTTGTGAAATTCCCCACATCGCTTAAATAACCACGGGTAAGCCAATAAACCGTTCACGGGCGCAAAGCTGCACCCGCGAGTGTATTTTAAATCTCCTGTCGATCGCCTTGTTCGAACAGGTGATCCCATCGAGTTTATTTATTTTTTGCCACATCCATCCGGCACCAGGCGTACAGCGCGTCGTACATGTTAAACTGGTGTAATAAGTTATCGTTATCTTCCGGGAAGCGCAGGCTGAACCCACTCGCCAGGGCTTCCAGCCCGCGTGCCAGCGGCTCCTTGTCGATGTCTGAGTCGACGTCGGCAGAATGCACAATTTTCGCCAGCCTCAGCAGCCCGGGTTCCTTCAGCCCATACTTCACGATGATGGACTCAAACGAACACCGCCCTTCCACATGCCCAAGCTCAACCCCCGGGGCATCGAAAGGAATCGCGCCGGTTTCTGCAACCACCTTCTCGATCTGGTTGTTGGGTACGAACAGGAATTCTGCCTCGCTATCAACAAACCGGGTGATTAGCCAGGGGCAGGCCACACGGTCAACGTGTACGTGTGAACGGGTTACCCATAACATACTCATTTCTCCTTTAACCTACCTTCTTGAAGCATAGATACCGTGGTGTTGTATCTCATGCTCGAATGGGGGTAATTATACACTCCCCATTTTAAGCATCGCACCCTATAATGGGTGGGTTATTGCGGTAGAATGAATTCAGCAATTAATCCTTATCGTTAGGAAGGCACCCGGTTTGACCCCAATTCAGCTCGTTTTATTTTATACCAGGCGATATAAACTGG
>JBGOYO010000070.1:0-9812 GCA_041479715.1 Anaerolineae bacterium | reverse complement strand
ATTGAGGGGGTTAGAAGACCAGAAGTGAACATTGGGGGTATAACAACAATAGAATACGTACTCCTGGTGTCGGTGACCCCATAACGCACTGCTTGGATACTTGGGGAGCGGGGTAGGCTACCCACACATCAGCATATGGGGCACTCCGACCTGCAGGTCTTACGCAGATATCTAACTCAAACTACCGAAGATATTGCCCAGGCACAGAGGAATGGAGTCCTGTGGATAATCATCGGCTATAAGTTGGAGGTTGCATATTTTTTTATCTATTCTAAGAGACAGTTCCCAGTGTCTAATTTCATTCACCAATATATGTAGAAATCTATGCTGTAAATTGACGCTTTCCCTTCAAATTAGATTTGCATGTGTACGTAACCTCAAACATTTATCATATAACTCTCATAATACAATATATATTATTGTGATAAATTATATCTAATTAGTTTAATATAGGTGGGTTACTTTAGGGGGTAATCCTAATCAACAAAAATCTTAGAATAAAGGAGATAATCATGTCTATAAAAACTTTACTAAAGTTCGCGGCTGGTTTTGGACTTTTGGCTATAGTCTTGATATTCTTGGGAGTGAATTTTGTTCCTCGTATAAAGGCATTTTCTTTAGCCAATGGGAACACTGTTGATGCCTCGTTACGGGACTTAAGTACAGCCCGCTGGCAGGCACTAGGCGATTACTACTCGAAGTATTCAGCCACGATTCCTAATTTTGATGCCTCGTTACGGGATTTAAGTGCAACCCGCTGGCAGGCACTAGGCAATTACTACTCGAACTATTCTGCTACGGTTCCTAATTTTAATTCCTCGTTACGGGACTTAAGTGCAGCCCGCTGGCAGGCACTGGGCGAGTCTTACCTCACGGTCAACCCCGCTGAGGGCACGTCAGGCGGATGCAACACGCTGTCAGGCTATGCGCGAAAATACCTCAAAGCAGCCTGCCCCGCTCCCTAATTTTGATGCCGTTATATATGATGAATCCGATTTCATCGAGCGTCACCCGTCAGCGGTTTCCCAGTTTATGAAATACACTGGTTCTGATTGGATTGAGCGCCATCAATCAAGGCCAAGTTAATAAAGCAGCAATAAGCAATGCAACATTCCTTCTGAACATAGTATGCCCACAGAAGGAATATTGCTACTCGTTTTATACCAATACCTGAATAAATGACCACTCTTTTCTCTAGGAATATCTCCACCAATGTGGGATGCGAGCTGAAGCAGCTGTATTCAGCCTGCAAAAGCTGATGGGTCATGCTGACCTTCAGGTGTTACGTCGGTATCTAGCTCAGACAACCGAGGATATTGCCCAGGCACAGAGGATAGGAAACTCTGTGGATAATAATAGGCTATAAAGCAGTAATATTATCTGAGTGTGAGAACACACTACACCCCCACGTAAACATTTCAAGTTGAAATTAGCTATACTTCTGTCTTTTCAAGGGTCATGCACATTCAATTGGTATTGTTACATCTCATCACTTAGGATTGGATTCTTCACGAAATCTCAAATGAATGTGCATTGACATCAAATCATATCAAGTCAATGGCCTTGTTGCATGTGCGAGATGCCTTTGTGATGGACTTCATAAGGGCATTGTGTCACTGATGATTCATGCTGAAATTCCACAATGTTCACTACAGGTTTTTTTACCACATGCCTTTCTGTGATTCCATCTGTAAAATGTATAGGTCGATTACAATTCGTTTTTCATTGATCTCTATATCTCTGATGCTCTCAATGGATTGAAGAGCAGACGAGCAAATTTTTATGGTGCTACCACAGGCTTGATCTCATTCCACGTGCGGCCACTATCCAGCGTTTTAATGAGAGCGGAAGCATCCCCGATTCCTGCGACAGCCCAGCCTACCTGATCACTGATAAATGAAAACTGAACCCTATCCCATATAACGTTCTTGAGCGTCGACCATGTCACTCCCCCATCGTGAGTTTGCTGCACTTGGTTTATCTTATCCTGCCCAAGAACTTCAAGCCGCCAGCCTGTACTTGTATTTATGAACTGAACACTACCAGTTACCTGAAATGAACGCCAAGTTCGGCCACTGTCTGAGCTGTGATAATAGTATAAATAGCGTGGCCGAGATTCTAGCCCATAAATATCGCAGTAGATGGTTAAGTCAACCACATTTGGGGGGATTGTGCTGACATTCGCTGCACCACACCAGGGAGTATTTTGTGCAAAATCCTTAGGAAGTGTGGAGGGTGTTAGAAGGATGTTGTTCTCCCATGATTGTCCAGCATCTTTCGTTTGATAAATACTCCAATCGGCGATTGGATCATTCGCGCCTCTGACATTGCTTGAACTAAACCAACCATTCTGCTTATCCAGAAAGGCTAAACCAGTAGCGAGGAATACCATTGGGCCAAATAAATTGTCGCTTTGAAAAGCCCAGGTCTTTCCGCCATCAACCGTCATATAAACCCGCCATCGATCCTGCATCATCACGTGTTGGACAGTTACCAGCATCCAGCCAGTTTTGTTATCTAGGAATTGCATGGCAATCGGATGGAAATACTCTGGGATGGCATCATAATCATATCCACAGTCTCCAACCAGGCAGAGGGGCTGGCTTGGCAGCCATTTCCTACCGCCATCATCGGTGCGCCAGATGATGGCAAAGTTGGGTGGAGGGGAGCAGCCTTCTGTGTAGCATCCCAGAAGCTCAGATATAGCCCAAGCTCGATTTTCATCCAGTGTAAAAAACCCACCGCTACTATAGCTTCCTTGAGAAGGAGTCACATCCTTCCAGGTGCGGCTGCCATCTACAGAATGCATAATATGGCCAGCGATCTCTATCCCCCAGCCTGATGTATCATTACTCATGTGTATACTCTTGAGCTGAATAGACTGACCTGGCTGAAGTGTTGGAAGCGGAGTTGGTGTAGAGCCGTAAATCTCAGTGGAAAAAACTGCCTTGATTGTAGGAGTTGGTGAAGCAGATGACGCCACTGTTTCAGTTGATACTAGAATGTTAGTAGGGAAAGGCGTTTTCGTTTTAGCTAGCGGAGGGGAATAATTCGTAACATGAGTTGGTACTCTCCGTGTTTGGATCGGTTGTTCAGCCTGTATGTTGATGCATCCGACCAACAAAATTGTGATTACCACAAAGAATGTTTTTTTCAATCTCTCGCTCTACTAGTTCATACTATTGTGCTTGAATTAAAAATCAACAAGATGATTCCGCTAATTATATGTCACGAAGCAATTTAGTATAGATTCTATAACCGTAAACTTTATTTATTCTCCATAGGATAATTATCTCATCCGAGACATTTCTACTGAATAGGTTTTCAGCTCCTCTCCCTGCTGATTTGAAAGCTACATATGTAGAATGGGTAAGAAGACGATAAGTGAACATAGAGGGTATCAACAATTGAATAAGTTCCCAAGGTATCGATGACCCAATAGGGCATCGCCTGGACACCTGGGGAGTGGGGGTAGGTTACCATACAGCATATGATCCCATGTCTTATCGCATGGGTCCACCAGCCCACCTCGATTGAGGTGGGCTATTTTGATTCTCCACAGAAAGGAGGTAAACATGCTCAAAGTACAAATACTGTCAACTTGTTCTCACTGTAAGGGCGAAGCATATTTGCTAATTGGTATGGGCAAAATTCTCCAGGGGCGGAGGTACACACGATTACTCTCAAAACTAAAAGCGAAGCCGTTACATCACCCCCATATATGGCAGGTGGAGGTATCGCTACCCCCACCAGTACTTGGCGGAGAGGGAGGGATTTGAACCCTCGTTCCCTTGCGGGAAACACGCTCTCCAGGCGTGCGCGCTAGGCCAAACTACGCGACCTCTCCGAGTAAAAATTACTGCGGTTGTCTCTCCACAGCGAAGCGCATTATACCATAAAGGGAACTTTGCCCATTTTCCCAAATAAATCCCCTTTGCAAATCCTCATATTATATGTTTATGCTCTGAGCTCGAAGATGTAGAGTGAAACGTCCCAACTCCGCACGAAGCCAGTTTCTTCGAGCCTTGGAATTACCTCCATGCGGATGGGTGCGGTCCACCCGGCTGTTTTGTATCCCTCTTGAGCCATCAGGCGACGGTAATCCATTAACAATTCACCCAGCTCGCTCAACGGGCAGGCCAGCAGCTGGATCCCTGGATCACGGTCCTCATCCTCATCATCTTCCCAGATCGAAAGAAACCCCAAACCATCCCGCCACCACCAGGCGTGCCCTTCCCTTATTGCCCGCTCAATATTCTTGAGCTGCGGGTCTGCGTAAACCCAGCCCAGGTTGATCAATCCGCTCGACAATGCATGCAACGGGCTCTTTAATACAAAATCCATCGCTCGGCTGGCGTCACCTGTCACCAGCCTGGCGAAGTTGTTGGTTCCTACCGCCAAACTCGGTGCACGGTATGGGATGAACTCCGCGAGGCGCGTAAACCCACTTTGCTCGCACATCCGGTGAACTTTAACGTTGTACGATGCCGTCGTCAGGCGGATGATCCCGCCCCCTATCCGGCGCCAGGTCTCCAACACATAAGTGTGGATGTGTGATGCCACCCCCATACCCTGGAAATCTGGGTGCACCCGCAGTCCTTCCATGTACCACTCCCCCTCCTGGAACTTGGTCAGTTTGAAAACCCCCGCTACCCGTCCGTGCATCTCTGCCACGCCCAGCAATCCATCCGGGTCTGCCATCCACTCATCCCACACTTGTGGGATATAATCGCCTCCTTCCCATATATGCGAGCTTAGTTCCATCACCGCATCTGTATCTTTTGCCAGCGCCGGTCTGCAAACCACAACATCAGAATCTCTAAAACTCATCATCTCCGTCCATCCGATAAAATCTAATCTGGAAATAGCTCCGCCAAGACTTCCGGAGCATAACGCCTGGCCATCTCATCAGATATGCCATTCTCTCTGCATATTTCGGCATACAGGTTTGCGCTCTGTCGCTTGTGACGCGCCTGGGTATCTACATCCAGCTCCCACAATCCAAAGCGTTGCGTCCATCCGCGTTCCCACTCAAAGTTATCCACCAATGTCCAATGGAAATATCCTTTTATCGGCCAATTGAAATTGACTGCCTTCCAAACCTGGTGGATGTGTTCGAGTATGAATCTCGGGCGAAGGTGATCTTCTGCATCATCAAAGCCATTTTCGGTGATGATGATGGGTAGATTATATTTTAATCCCCACTTGAGCGCCTCATACATACCTAATGGCTCATTAGCCAAAAAGCCAGTGCTGCTAAGCTCAGCTCCTTCCCTGAAGTAACGCCTTCCAAATAGTTCGTTATATTTCGATAAACTGAAGCTCACATAATCGCGAGTGTAGTAATCGATACCCAAAAAATCCTGCGTCGCTTTGGCCTCTCGCACCTGCTTTCGCTTATGAACCAACCGCACAACCCCATCATTAGCTGCTGAAGCGAAAACATTATTTAGTCCCATTAACAGTTTTACCGCCAATCCATCCAACGGAGACCATGGCTTCGAAGGTTGAAGGCTGCGATAATAATGCGCCATTCCGACCCTTGCCTGGGGTTGGATTTGGTGAATGGCGTGGTAGGCAGCTGCATGGGCTCGCACCATGTTGACCATGACCTTGAATCCCAGGCTGAAATCCTTCTTGCCAGGTGGAAAAATCCCTTGGATAAATCCCAGGGTTGCATATCCATTCGGTTCATTGAAAGTACACCATAAGTTGACATAATCCTTTAGAGCTTGTACCACTCTGCGGACGTATTTTTCGAAATACTCAGGTGCTAATTCGCTTTCCCAACCACCTATATCTACGAACCATTGCGGGTCGGAATAATGGTGTAGCGTTATTAACGGCGTAATATTCAGCTCTGTAAGCCCCCTGACCATTTCCATATATCGGTTTAATGCAGCATCGTCCCACCGATCTGGCGTTGGCTGGATCCGGCTCCATTCAATCGACATGCGGTGGGCATTTTGAGCTCCTTCTGCTGCACGCTGAAAATCCTCCCTCCACCGGCCATTCCACCAGTCACACGCCAGGCCCGATTTATGCCCTAAAACAATCCTGCCTGGTTGCTGTTCCCATGCCCACCAGTTGCTGTTCGGATTATTCCCCTCCACCTGGTAGGCCGCCGTGGCAGTGCCCCAAAGGAAGCCGCGCGGAAAATGAAATGTAGCCTGGGCCATTGGATCTCCTTGTGTCGATATCCCTCAGCCCACTATTTTAGCTGTTTGCCGGCTTCTTGGCAAACGGATTCCTATTCTTCCACGTTTATTCTCATGGAATAATTATGGTATGCTATAGACATTCTAACTACTCACCTATCCCCCTTTGTCCCCCTTCCCTGGCAGGGAAGGGGGAATACGGTCGAAAAATATGTGTACACAGGGGGCATAACCCCTGTGTACACATATTTTTCAATAAATCTCCTCTCACCCGTCTGAGGGGGAGGAACCGGGGGTGGGGGTGTGAGTAGTTAGTATATATCAGCTGAGGAGGTGTTGCAATGTCTGAAGCATTCATTATTTCAGCCGTACGAACACCAATTGGATCCGGTAAGCCTACCGGTTCGCTTGTCTCCATTTCACCTGTTGATCTGACTGCACTGGTTCTGAAGGAAGCGGTCAGGCGGGCTGGGATTGATCCTGCTCAAGTCGAGGATGTTGTTTGGGGATGCGTCACACCGATCGGTGACCAGGGTGCCAATCTGGCGCGTTTGGCTGTGCTGAGAGCAGGTTTCCCATTCCACGTCCCGGCTGTCACCCTCAGCCGAATGTGCGGATCAAGCCAGCAGGCTATTCATTTTGCTGCACAAGCTATATTAGCCGGCGATATGGATATTGTGGTCGCCGGCGGAACAGAAATGATGTCACATCAGCCGCTCGGCAATGACTATCCAGCAGAATGGCCTGAAGGTATACCTTATAAGCTGGTTCACCAAGGCATTAGCGCCGAAATGATGGCAGAGAAATACGACCTCACACGTTTTGCGTTGGATGATTATGCCTGTCAATCCCACCTTCGAGCGATGAATGCCATTCAGAATGGTTATTTCGACAGCCAAATCCTACCGATCACATTATCCGATGGCAGAGTGGTCAAATTGGATGAAGGCGTACGTATGCCTCCCAATCGAGAGAAAATGGCATCTCTCCAGCCGGTTTTCAAGACGGATGGTGTGGTCACTGCTGCCAATACCAGCCAGATCAGTGATGGCTCAGCTGCACTCGTGTTGGCTTCAGCAAAGGCTGTCGGCGCTTACAATCTCTCTCCAATGGCCCGCATTGTCACCCGGTATGTCACTGGCTCCGACCCAGTGCTCATGCTGGATGGACCTATCCCAGCTACCCGCCAGGCGCTAAAACGCTCAGGGTTATCCCTGGATGAGATCGATGTTGTAGAGATTAATGAAGCATTCGCCTCCGTGATACTGGCTTGGGCGAAGGAGATTAAACCTGATATTTCCAGGGTTAACCCCAATGGTGGAGCGATCGCCCTCGGTCATCCCTTGGGCGCCACGGGCGCCATCCTGATGACGAAACTCGTTTATGAATTACAACGCACCAAGGGTATAAATGGTTTACAGACCATGTGCATTGGTCATGGGATGGCGACCGCGACTGTAGTTGAGCGCATCTAGTTCACAAATGTATAAATCAAAAAAAATGACCCACCAACTCTACCTTTCACTTGGCACTAATCTCGGTGATCGTCTGGCCAACCTCCTGAACGCCATCACCTATCTTCCCCCGAAAGTCAATCCTGTGGTTCGATCCTCGATATATGAGTCTCAGCCCTGGGGATACTCCGATCAACCTGCTTTCTTGAACCAGATCATCAAGGCTGCCACCAATCTCGAGCCATTGGACCTATTGGCGTTCTTCAAGTCCACCGAAGTGCAAATGGGTCGGCAGGAGACGTTCCGTTTCGGACCACGCCTGATCGACCTGGATATCCTCTTCTACGATGAGCTTGTCCTGGAAACACCCATGTTGACGATCCCTCATCCACGCATAGCTGAACGGGCATTCATCCTCGTCCCGTTGGCAGAGATTGCTCCCGAGCTGATCCATCCTGTCCTTGGGAAATCCATCCAACAGTTAAAAGCTGGAGTGGATTCAAGCAGCGTTGAATTCTACCAGACTGTGGAATCCTGAGCTGGAGTTAATTTATGCCTGTATTGATTAAATCTGGCACGATTATTATGGCTTCCGAAATATTCCAGGCCGATATTTTGATTGAGGAAGAAAAAATCACCTCAATAGGTAGTAACCTCAAATCTGAGGGGGCGCAAGTCATTGATGCTGCCGGCAAGCTTGTGATGCCAGGTGGAGTGGACCCTCACACACACTTCAACCTCCCCATGTTCGGTACCGTCACAGCTGATGACCACTACACCGGTCATAAAGCAGCCGCCTTTGGTGGGACTACCACCGCGTTGGATTTCGTATCTCAGGATGAAGCTTCCCTTTCAGATTGCGTCGATGCCTGGCACAAACGTGCCGATCCGCTGGCAGCCATCGATTTTGGCTTTCACATGAATATCACCCACTTTGATCGAAATGTAGCTGATGAAATTGGATTGCTGCCTGATCTGGGGATTTCATCGGTGAAAGTGTTCACCGCCTATAATGACCGCTTACGTCTGGAGGATGGGGAGATCTTTCAGGTTCTTCGGCTGGCGAAAAAATATAACCTGCTCACCATGCTGCATGCTGAGAATGGAGACGTGATCGAGCTTCTCACTGCAGAAGCCCTATCGGAAGGTCATACTACACCGGAATGGCATGCCAAGACGCGTCCAGCATGGGGGGCAGTCGAGGCCGTCCTGCGTGGAGCTGCCCTATCTGCACAGGCAGACGCTCCTCTATATATCGTTCACATGAACGTAGCTGGGGAGGTCGATCAGCTCAACTATGCCCGTGAGCATGGGGTAAAGGTGATGGGAGAAACCTGCCCGCAATACCTTTTCTTTTCCTCCGATAAGCTCAGCCGTCCTGATGGAGCCAAATGGGTCTGCTCTCCGCCATTGCGTACACCCGTTGATAACCAACGTTTATGGGAAGGGCTTGCGGATGAAACTATTCAGACCATTGGTACAGATCATTGTTCCTTTTTCTACGATGGCACCCAACCGATAATTTATGAAGGTGAGTCTATTGCAATCCCCGGAAAAGAGCTAGGCAGGGACGATTTCACTAAAATCCCAAATGGACTGCCCTGTGTAGGTGATCGACTTCCTATCCTGTGGACATATGCCGTGCAGTCAGGCAAGCTTTCTCCGAACCAGTTTGTTGCACTTACGAGCACTAATCCCGCCAAAATATTTGGTCTCTATCCACGCAAAGGAACGCTACTACCAGGGTCTGATGCTGATATCGTCATCTGGGATCCTGACCGTCGCCTTCGGTACGGCAAGGCATTTTCGTACCACCGCACGGACTACAATCTATTTGAAGATTGGGAATTAGTCGGTTTCCCCGAAAAAGTGTTATTGCGCGGAACCTTGATCGTGGATGGTGACCTCTGGCTCGGTAAGACTGGGATGGGTCAATTTATTAGTCGAGCACCTGGAATCATCATATAAACTATAGCTTTAGCCCCAAATGTTCATTCTCCTGACCATATTTTTGTTCATTTTTACCGCCTCAGCCATGGTGATACTTCACCGGGTACGCCCCAGATTAAGTATCCAGGGCTTTTTGGCCGTTATGGCGGCCTTGCTTGGTCTGGTGATGGTTTTGCTCGCACACTCGGATATCCCCAACAGCATCGTTTTACTACAGTGGGCACCCCAATCCCTCTATTCCATCCAACCT
>JBGOYO010000069.1:0-9842 GCA_041479715.1 Anaerolineae bacterium | reverse complement strand
GATCACTTCATAATCTTGCTCTAGCTGGATGCCCTCCTGCTGTAGCACCGCCTGTAAACACTCCCCCATGGTACTCTCTCCGTTTTTTACCGGTATGATGACCGAGATCATTCAGTCACCTGTCGATGTCGTATTATCAAGCCAATCAACCCTCCGGCTAAGGCTGGCAGGGTCACGATAGAGTGCAATACCACCGCATATACAATCGCCTGTTCCTGAATGATCCCAAAGGGTAGCAAAGCGATCCGGGCGAAAAAATAGAACGGGCCGATATTACCCGGCATCAATGCTGGAAATAAACCCACGTACACCAGGATCAAGACCAATCCGGCTGCTGTTCCGCCTAGTTTCAGCCCAAGACTTTTGAACAATAACAGGTTTGTCAGCCACATCACGCCCCAGATTAGTATGGTCAGCACGATCGGTGGCGCAATCCGCCTAGGATTCCTCAGCCACTGGTTCGCCTGCACCCATTGGTCCACCCAACCGATGATGCGTTCTGGCATAATGGATAATGTGCGGATTTTATTCCACAGTGACGGACCAAACAGGATCGCAGCTAACAATGCTAATGTTAAGGTAATAGTCAATGGGAGCAGCCACTCTCGAACGTTTAAAATGTTTTCAAGCGAGATTGTCAATGAAATCCATATACCGAATACGGTTAGAGCGAGTAAGTCAAGGTATTTTTCGAGCACGATTGTCGATGCAACCTCTGGAAGGGTCTTCGGCTCGTCGGCAAAAAATCCTATCCTCACCAGCTCACCCCCACGTAGGGGTAGGATGATATTGATCGCTTGCCCGACGAAATATGCACTGAACAACCTGGTTTTGGTTGCCCGGACTTCATAATTTCTGAGCAAGAATGCCCATCGCCAGACTTTAAAAAATAGTCCCAGCAACACTGACCCAATTGTTAATGCCAGCCAGGTTGAATTTGCTGACCTGATCCCTGCAACCAGGTTTTCCCAATGGATTCCCTTGATGGATAGGATCAGCAAAGCTGCTCCTGCCAGGATTTTTAGTATAGTTAGGAGGTTTCTAATGAATAACGGGCGGGTCAGCTGTTTTTTTATGCTTCCCATCCCAAATCGCGGAACACCTTCACTCCCTTCTCCGGTCATGGGTTGCTGCAACGGTACTCGACCCCTGTTTCAGCTTTAGACGTTACCTTGGTATTACACACCGGGCGGCCCGGGTTCAGGCTTTGAATTTGCTGCCCCCAATCAGCGTTTGGCTGATCCTGGGAATAGACGGTTGGGAGGTTCAAATCTGGATATATATGGACCAACGTCTCCTGGTACCATACAAATTGCGTCAGAGGTAGCACCACGATTCGTAAATCGGGTCGCATCTGCAGCCCAAAATGATAATACCAGAGCGGAAAGCTATCCTGGTCTGTTGTAGTATTCACAATCGCATTGATAGGTGCGTCCTGAAGAAACTGTTCTGCATATTGAGCCAGTTGGTCCTGGGCGCGTGTATCCACCCGCTCCCGTGTTCCCGGGACGCGCACATAAATGCTGAGCAACAGGACGCCAATCATGATGTATCCAATTGGCGCCCGCTTCCAGTTTAGGTTCCATATTGATGGTACTGCCAACCCAATCCAGATCGCATAAACCAGGATCGCTGGCAGCATGTAGCCTACCGAATCTTTAGTCTGATATCCGATAGCAAATGCCGTGTATGCGAAGAAGATCCACAACAGCACCCATCGCAGCCATTTGGTTTGAAATGAAAATAGAATTGCTCCGAGTGCCCCTGCGATCAACCCTAACGCCCCATATTGGTCTAGCAAAAGGCTGGAAATTGATCTGAGCCTTTCCCATAAGGCTGTTGTGTTCGTGCTGAATAGTAAGCCACGATACGGATTACCGGTGACCTCCCATATAAACCCAGCCAGGGTCTGCGGGTTCCCCCAATTGATCGGTGGGAAAGATCTCGCGCTGAGTGGCAAATAAATGTAAACCAGCATCCCCGCCAATGCCAGTATGAGTTCGGTCAGGATAAATTTCCATGATCCAGAATGTCTGGCTGAATAGATTAGCGTGATCAAAGCTGCCGGCGATATGAGTGCGATCGTGGCGTGATTCCCAATCCCTAACCCCACCAGGAACGATAAAATGTAGATATATTTTTTGTTTTGACCCGGCTCAACATGTAGGTTTAAGGTGATCCACCATAACACCATGACGGTGATCAGGGATTGCAGGCCATGCACTTCAACGATCACTGCCTGAGAAACTAGGAGTGGTGCCACACCCCATGCACTCCCCGCTACAGTAGCTGCAACGAGATAAGAACCTGATTTTGATCCCGTTACATACAATACCCAGCCGGTCAGCAAACCTGTGGCTATTGCCACCGGTATGACCGATTCCAGTGCTCCTCTAAAAACAGGCGTGCTTAACGGAATCATCTGGAATAGGATACCGAGCAGGGTATAGGTTGGATAACCTGTGGGATGCGGGATGCCTCGTGTCAGGACTGCCGCTAGAAAATCTCCCCCATCGCCTCCAAAATTGGCATTACTCAGTCTGGTTTGAGCAATAGATAAATAAAGAATCGCCACGCATAGGGTTACCAGCCCGGATAGAACGATAGCCGTGTGCTGGCTGATAAATGTACGCAGGCGATTCATAAATAGAATAGATGTATTATTCTAAATGTTAAATAAGGTTTGAGGATGAGAAGCCCTCTCCCCCAATTTCATCCCCGCATCTCTGTCACCCCAGCTTAAATACTCCTGTTATTAAATTACAACTCGAGCTGATTAATTTAACGATCAGCGAGTTGATAATTTTATGGCTTTATGCTAATGATCGGTAAATAGAAATTTAAAGCCTGGATGACTGTAAATGTGAGTACATTGGATTCATGATCCCAAATAGGCACAATGGGTATAGTAGGGATTGATGGTAAATCAGACCTGACGACTGTTAAATTGTACACAATAGGCTCGGTCATTAATGTGTGTGTTATATTCACGCTGAGCCCGTCTTGCACAACCGCGATTGGACGCAATATCTGATCAAATCCATTCGCAACTAACCTCACCCCGGTGTCATCCTTATTTCCAAAGTTTGATCCAGTAATAACGATTACCTTATCTGGACTTCCAGCTGCGACTATTGCGGGATAGACTGCATTAATCGAAGGATTGGCATCAATACCAGCATCAGCTGTATAGGTCGTCCCCCAGACGCCACCCGTTAATCCCAGGATGAGTAGAACTCCAGCTAATGATATTCCCACGATCCATTTTAGTATAGTTGTTCTAGCCATTTCTCTCCTCCTTCTACGAACATTGTTACAAGCCGCTCATGATCAAAAATATTTTTACTTCGTGATACTTGGAGCCCAAGAACGATTTTTATATTGAAATTGGAGGCTTGTAATAGTCTCTCTATATATTGGTTTTTTTCTAGTGCTAATTTCGATCGGTTTTGATAAAATCCATCTTGTATATATTATCTTATCACCTCCTGTGATTCGCGTGTTGTAAAATGGTTATAAATCTCACTAGTTTCCCCTGTTTATAGGATAGGAAACGAGAAGCCTCTTACATCCATCTTACCCAGATGAATTTTCGTTATTTTCACCATCGTGTAAATCGATATTCACCTCAATGCTTTTTACTGATTCGCATTCGTTTGGATCGCTAGTTTGAGCTCAGTCGATTGGTCTACAATTCCCTGCCAGGCCCAGGTCTTGTTATTCAGCTGTGTCCAACCAGCTCCTGTGTTAGTTGCGCTGGCGTTCTCCGGGAGTTTAACTTCCAGCTGGAACGGTAATCCTTCTAGCCCAGGCTGCACCTGAACCTGCAGTACATATTCTTGGATGTTAGCAGCTTCAGGTTCAATTATGCTCGACGGAAGGTTGTAGGAGATTTTTATCTGAGAGGATTGGGCTGGCTGCAGCATTAATAATCCTGCCAACACCTGGCTTCCGCCTTCACCCGTCATGCTTTCCACCTGCCCGGACCATCCCTTCCCATTCAGCAGCTGCTCAGCAGGTACAGCTTGGGCAGTGCTTGATAAGAACTCCGAACTACCTGGTACAAACACTCGCCAGTAATCCAGGTAGCAGCGCTGTTCCATATCCGCGTATGTGCCGCTGCCGTAGCTAACCTCTTGCTTGCAGGGCAGTTCACCATTTCCTGTGTGTTGGTAGCTTAGCGTCACCTCGCCTGTCGGCTGGTTGAGATCGCTCAGGTCAACCCGGTACGTTACAGCACGCTGGATTACCGAGTCCACTTTGTTGAAACCAACGTTTGTGTCTACCAGGTACAGGTAATCCTGGCTCCCAGGGTGCACGCTGCCATCCAACCCACCCTCTTCAAGTGCTGCCTGGGCAGTGGGGTCGTTGAAATATATCAGCACTTGGCCTTGATCAAGCAGTTCGATCAAAGTCTTGCCCAGGTTCATCAGTTGGCCTTGATCACTGATATGTAATGCCTTATCTAGCACCACGCTGCCCAGCTGTTGCATAAAATCCTTGCGGTGTAGCCACCACTCCTGGCTTAGCCCTTCTTCCGGAGCGGGTGCCCATGCTTGGCGCATATATTCTTCGACGTTTTCTGCTGTCACCGGTTCGTTGGTCCCAGGGATAGTAACCGGTCCGATCGCTTCCAAAATCATCTGGATTGCGATTTGGTTGAAAGCAATCACGCCTTGGGTCTGCGTACCGGTCGATAACATGTAGAGCGATTGTGCCTCTTGCGCCGCGCTTGGGAAATCTGGTGACCAGTTCGAATCCCGCATCACCCAATAATCGGCGAGCATGAACCTGTGCAATGGCTCGGGTGGTGCAGGATAGGCCTTGCTGAAATCATCGACCTGGTATGAATCCCCCAGCTCAAATTTCAAAATCTTCCCTTCCTGGATGGTCGTCAGTCCGATACCAGAAATGAACCCCCCGGTAGCACGCAGCTCATCCCGGTTCTGGGCTAGCACTAGATAGTTTTGCGCTTCTTCCGCACCTAACAGCTTTGGGGCAGCCTGTAGAACCTGTGCTCCCGCTGTGATAAGGTTGAAATTATCATCCACCTTAAGATATAACGACCGGATCGATGCAGGCATCAATTCCGAGCGGATTCGGCTGCGAACCTGGCTCGCCCGGCCGATTTCGTGGCTTGCATTGACGAAGTGCGCCTGGCCGGACTGCACTGCCTGGCTGATCCTTTCGGGTATCGAGAGTGTTGTTTGACCGTCTGATGAATTCCCCAGCATCGGTTCCAACCCCTTGACGATTTCATTCGCAGCCTGGGCCAGTCCATTAATATAACTTATTAGTGGCTCTACCTGCCCCAGGTAACCGCCTATACCGGGCAAACCTTGTAGATTATTGAAGATTGGGAAAAGTGGTCTGAGCTGATTATAAATACTGCCCACATCCCCGCTGGCCGCTTCTGCCAGTGGCACAATTTGATCCGCTTTGATCTGGCTTGGATCCGATTGCACACTCTTTGCCAACCCATATAGGTGCACCGCATGTAGGCTTAAGTTGAACCCCCAAAGCAGGATCAACAGGACAAAAATTCCGATATAGATCCGGGCGACCAGCCAGGCTATCGATTTAAGTGTTGGCTTTTGCCTGGGTTTCTTTATACTTTCGACCTGTTTTGTACGCGGGGCAGTCCAGACTAATCCAATCAATAATACAGCCAGCAGAATTGCGATTACTTTGTATATCCATGCAGATTCGCCCAATGCCATCCCAATAGAAAATATCACTCCCGCCACTGCTAGCCACCCTGCCATCGTGCCTTGTGTCAGCTCGTCGGTGAAGAGATTCCGCCCCCGAATGGCGTGTTCATATCCGAATCCCACCACGCCTAACCCAATCGCCAGGCCTAACACCTGTAATGCAGTTGGAATCAACCATCCGAGGTCCAGACCAGCCATTACTATCCCGCCTCACTCGCCTGGCTTAGGTCGTATAACCCGAAGACCATTCCCATCAACCACCACAACAGGAATCCAGGCTTAGCTCCTAACGCCACTGCATCGGTGATCCCAAATAAAAAGTGCGCTAATAATCCACCCAACATACCCAGGGCCAACAAACGTGCTGCACCACTTATCTTAATGGGACGCAATAACATCCCAATTGCGCCAATATACAGTGCTAAAAAACCGATCAACCCGGGCAAACCCAGGTCGAGTGCTGCCTGTAATAGCTCGTTATGGGCGTGCCCAATATCGTAGCTTGCTGAGACCGTAAAGGTCGGATAAAGCGTATATAGTGCACTGCGGAAAACGTTCATTCCCAACCCGGTCAGGGGTACATCTCTGATTGCCCAGATGGCATGGGACCAAATTTCAACTCTCATGTTCATCGAATCCAGCGAGAAAGCCGATGTGTCAGTGGGAGTGCTCACAGCCGTGAGGCTTTGGATCGTTCCAATCCCCAGCTGCTGGGTCAACATCACTACACCGACCACGATTGCGATCAACACCACAATCGCCCACCATCGCTTTGGCCACCTGGGAATTAATATCATTAACGCCAATCCTGTCAGGGCGATCGCCAGGTAGCTTCCTCGGGCTTGGGTCAACACCAGCACGCCCAACTCGATCACGAATGCAGCTATTAATAAGACAATCCATCCAGAATATTTCCCAAGACGTAAAAATAATTTCCCTGATTTATCGGCAAACCAGCCTGGTTCACTCATTAAAGCCAAACCTGCCATAATAATGACCGGTATTACCCATAAGAGAGCACCTGCCAGCTCATTCGGGTGTATACCGCTCTCTGCACCCGGTAGACCCGAGAATCGGAGTGGCAATTGGGCGGTTAGTATGTCTAAGCCAAGACTTTTACCGGTGGCCCAATTCGTGGCGGCGAGGCCGATTAGCGCAATCCCCATTCCAGCCATGATAAATAAAACCAAGGAGCCTTTCCATCCCCCTTTAGATCGCGTGTGCCGTGCTGCGCAGAAATATACCGCCATCCCAAACAACAATCCAGCGATTTTTCCTAAGGAGCCGGCCAGGTCTGGCGTGACAAACGTGCTCACTCCTACCATGAATGCCAGTAGCAAGATCGCCGGGTTGAGCGGCGTTACGGGCAGGACCTCTCCCCAGGCGATCCCCTGTGCCGCCAATACAAGCGGAATCGCCAGCAGCGCCCAGGCCTGGCGTGCATCTGGAAATATCATCGCCGGAGCGATCGCAACCAGCAGCAGCCAATCCCACCGCTTGAAGAGCTCCCTGAATTTAGTCTCTTTGGTTGCCGTCGGCGCTCGCGGATCAACCTCCGCCATTTTCCGCCAGTTCTTTCAGTCGGTCCAATGCAGGCTGCCAGTTGGGTTCCTGATCCAGTGCCTGGTGATACCAGTCCGCTGCGCTTCCCTTATCCCCGCGCTCACGATAAATTTCTCCGATATAATAATAAGCGTATGGAGACTTCTCATCGGCTGCCAGTGCCAGGCGGTAATACGTTTCTGCCTGGTCCGAATTCTTTAAATCATACATGTACACATGACCCATTTCAAGAAGCACCCAATAATTGTCCGGCTGCAAGTCGACCGCCTTCTGGAACTCCGCTAAAGCCATATTGGGACCATACTCATCTTTCAACGCTTGATACACCTCTCCCCTATATTGATGTGCAGTGACCTGCTCTCCTACATAGATCCAATCCCCCTCCTCAATTGCCTGGTTGTAGGCTGCCAGCGCTGACTGGTAGTCTAATGGGTCGGCTTGTGTCTGATAAATTCTTCCTTCTTGTAGGTACAGGCTACTCCTCACTGTCTGCGGTGCAATAGCAAGTCCCTCTTTGATCCAATCCAGTGCTGCCTGCCACTCTTTTTCTGCCTCCAACCTATACGAGCCTTGCAGCCATGCTGACCATGTCTCCGGTTGGTCATTGGCTTGTTGTGCCAACAATCGCAAGCCAGGGTAAGGGTCAATTTCTGGTCGCGCGATTAGCTTCTGCATGAACGCTGCTAGGCCATAACTCGATAATCCCATTCTAGCTAATTCATCTGCCCCAGCCTGCGGGTCCTTAGCGCTGATCGCTGCCGCATTCTGCACTGCCGCATTAGAATTCTCACCAGCCCCCTGCAAGGCTAATTTCCCGGTTTCACCCTCTCCTGCCATGCACAGGCCCACTCCCTTAAGATACTCGTCGTTGATGTATCGCAATGCAGCCTGGGCTTGCGCAGAAATTCCGGAAGTCCGCAAGCACACGAACGGGTTATTCGGTTCTTCAGTGGCAAGACTTGCTCCGGCCTGGAGTAATCCCCGCACCCCCATTGCCTGCCTAATGGCTTCAATCCCCGCCCTCAAGCCTCCCACACCTAGCACCACCACCAAGACCAGGCACACCAGCCACCCAATTCTTCTGACGCGTTGATTGCTTTCGGACTCTGGATTATTTATGTTTAATTGCAACTTGCGGATATAGTTCATGCCTTGGGAAATGGGTAGTCAATATCCTATCTTTAAGTATCCAATACTACATTTATCTATTTCACTAACCACTTGATATCATTTTAAGCAATAAAAAATATACCAACTTTACACTAACGATTGAGTCTCTAATGGATATACCCGCTAATATGCACAGATTCCTCTCAAGTAATCATGACTATGCGCAATAATTACAGGGGGTAAACTTGCTGCTTTTTCATCTGGCTGATCTTATAGATCAGACCTACTCATTTCGATACTTGCCTATACGCAATTTTTCCAGGTGGTTGTACTTTCGCTCTTTTTCTCTCCCGACCACTGCTCAAACAGGCTCAGCTCAACACCTCTGCCAATGCCGCCCGCAATCCATCCACCACTTCCCTTACGTCTTCCAGCTCCATCCCAGGGAAAAGCGGAAGCGTGAGCTCGCGCTTCGCCACATCCTCGGTGATCTCAAGCGACTGCCCGCCTCCTTGTTGCTTGTAATAGCTGAACTGGTGTATCGGCGGGTAGTGTATGCTCGTCTGGATGCCCCTTTCCTTCATCCGCTCCATTATGAATTTACGGTCAGTCCCTTCAAGTAGAACCACTGCCATCAAATGGCAAGCCGACTCGCCCCGGTGCGCTAGAAATGGCAGCCTCACCTCCGCCACATCTTCTCCCAAGACCCGCCAGTACTCCTCCGTCAGCAGCCTTCTGATCATATTATTCTTTCTTAGTTTCTTCAACTGCGCCACCCCCAACGCCGATCGAATCTCATCGATCCGGTAGTTGTACCCCAGCTCCACCACATCATAGCTCCATGCGTGACCCTTATGCCGGTCCCACGTGATCGACGTCATGCCGTGCGATCGTAATAGCCGCATTTTCCGCGCTAGCTCTTCATTGTTGGTGGCTGCAATACCCCCCTCAGCTGTGGTCATATTCTTGTTCGGAAAGAAGCTGAAGCAACCGATATCACCCCAACCTCCCAGATGTCTGCCTTCCAACGTGCTTCCAACTGCATGCGCCGCATCCTCCACTACGAATAGCCCACGCTCTCTCGCAAGGGACACAATTGCTGACATATCACATGCGTACCCCCCGTAGTGCATCACCACAATTGCTTTCGTCCTAGGCGTGATCCTGCTCTCGATCGATTCCATCGAAATGTCAAGGTCCTCTACCCCACCAATATCCGCGAAAACTGGTATCGCCCCTGTGTACCGTACCGCATTCGCTGTTGCCACGAAGCTCAATGATGGCACGATCACCTCATCCCCCACGCTCACTCCAAGCACTGCCATCGCCAGGTGCAGCGCGGCCGTGCAATTCGACACTGCCACGCAGTGCTCAATTTTCGTGAATTCGCTGAAGTCGCTCTCGAATTGCTGTGTCACCGCCCCCATCGTAAGCCAGCGGCTCTGCAACACTGCCTTG
>JBGOYO010000068.1:0-9916 GCA_041479715.1 Anaerolineae bacterium | reverse complement strand
TGCCCGAGCATAACTGCGGTGCGCTGGTTAAGGAAGTTAGTGAGTTCGTCTTCGATGATGCGGCCATCGTTGCCTGCTTGCTGCGCCAATGGGATATGCCGACCGCCATGATCGGTACCGCCGTTGGGGACGACGCACGCGGCCACCTCCTCGCCCAACAGCTGGAAGAGTGGGGTGTGGCAGGGGAAGTACGTTTCTCCAAGGAGTTTAAAACACCCCTGGAAGTGGACGTTTCGGACGATACTGGCGCCCGGACGTATTTCTGGCAAAGAGAACCCCGGGTGCTGGACACGCTCGATACAGCCGACCTAACGCTCATCGAAGGGGCGCGCATGTTATATGTGGACTGGTATGATGGCGATCACATCCTGCGGGCCATGGATGAAGCCATCCGAAAGAAAGTGCCTGTCTTTTTGAATTTTGAGCATGGGCATGCTGACCCCGAATTATTAAAGCACTATGCGGGGCGGGCAGTGATCTGTCAGGCAACCACGGATGCCGCTCAGCATGGGAAGGTTTCTCCATTAGAGGTTGCTGTGAAGCTGTTGGAGACTGGTGTGCAGACGGCTTTGATCACGATGGCGGAAGAGGGCAGCCTGGCAGTGCAGGGCGAGCAGGTCATTCGTGTTGAGGCACCGCATGTTCATGTCGTTGATGGATGTGGGGCAGGTGCTACTTTCTCAGCCGGTTTCATTTATGGGCACCTAAAGGGCTGGAGCCTTGAAGAATCGGTCCGCTTTGCGACAGCTGCAGCATCCTTAAAGGTGACCCATCCGGGGCTGAAGATGTTCCCCATCCCTGAGATCCAGGCACTCGCTGACCGTCTCAACGTTGAGCTGCTGAGGCTAGCTGATCATCATTTGAACTAGGAGAGTTCCTTGATCCATTTCGCTACCCTACTCACTTCGGACCAGGTCGAACGCACACATGCCGCCTCGTTGGAAATCCTCGAGCAGGTTGGCCTGCTGGTGCGCAATGAAGAGGCGCGCACGATCTTCAGACACGGCGGCTGCCAGGTAGATTCAGAGACGCAGATCGTTAAATTCCCACCCGCAGTGGTCCAGAAGTTCCGGCAAATGCTCCCGCCGACCTTCACCTTTTGCGGTCGCGATCCGCAGTATGACCGGACTATTCCGCAGGACGGTCCGGTGATTGTCACCGGCAGCTCGGCACCGGATGTGATTGATCCCGTGACAGGTCATGCAAGAAGGGCGCGTTCAGATGATGTTGCCCGCATCGCCCACCTGATCCAAGAGTTGCCCGCCTATGATGTCTTTTCGATCTCCACCCTGGCGGATGATGCCCCACCGGGGCAGTTCACCCTGGCCCGCCTGTATCCATCCCTGAAATACTGCCTCAAGCCGGTACGCAGCACCACCAAAGACATGGATGACATCCGGACGATCCTGCGTTTGCTATACACCATTGCAGGGAGTGAGGCTTCCTACCGCGAACACCCCTTCGTGACTCATCACTACTGCCCTGTTGTTTCACCGCTCACTATGGATCACCTCTCCACCGAAGCAGTCATCTTTTTCTGCGAGCAGAGGCTACCGGTCTACCCGAGCATCGTTCCCAATGCCGGCCTGACTTCACCTATGTCCATGGCAGGCACCCTGGCGCAGGGCAATGCTGAATTCCTCGCCATTGCAGTGCTGATGCAGATGGTGCGCGAAGGCACACCGACGATCTACGCCACCTTGCCAACCGTCGCCGATATGCGCACCGGCGCTTATGCTTCCGGCGGCATTGAGTGTGGCATGCTGCACATGGCCTTCGCTCAAATGGCGCGCTTCTACAACGTGCCTTGCGGTGGATATATCGGACTATCGAATTCTAAGCTCAATGACGCCCAATCAGGATACGAGACGGGCATGTCGACCGTAGCGGGGGTCCTGGGGGGTGCCGACATGCTCAACATGGGTGGTCTGCTGGATGCGCTAAAGGCTTTCGACTTTGCCAAGGCGGTGATCGATGATGAGATTGCCCAAATGCTCAAACGCCTGAAGCGCGGCATGCTCTTCGATGAAGAGGAACTTGGGCTGGAAATCATTGCCCAGGTAAAACCGGGTGGCAACTTCATGCTTAGCCCGCACACGAAAAAACGTATGAAGAGCGAGGCTTTACTCACCAAGCTGGCCGACCGGGAAGCGCGCGAAACCTGGGAAAAGAAAGGGGCACCTGATACCCATGCCCATGCTCTGCAGCGCGTACGAGAGATCCTGGCTCACGACAGCACAACAATTTTTCCTGAAAAGGTCGAGCGGCGCATCCGGGCAGGGTTTTTGGATCTGGTCCCTGGAAAACTGGAGATGCCTTCTGGCATGTAGGTATACAATTCGAGGTGCAGGAATAGCGTCCTGGCAGGAGAGGAAGTTCCGATGAAATTATATTTCGCAACGGATGTACACGGATCGGAGATTTGTTGGAAGAAGTTCCTGGCAGCCCCCAAATTTTATGAGGTGGATACCCTGATCCTGGGCGGTGACATGACTGGCAAAGCTATCATCCCGATCATTGCCCAGGGGAATGAGGTATACAAGGTCACCCTGCTGGAGCAGGAGAGCATGCTGCATGGAAAGGATGAAGTTGACAGGATGACGCAAACCATCCAGAACCGTGGTTATTACCCATATGTGACCGATCCGGATGAGGTTCAAGCGCTCATCTCCTCACCGGATAAAATGGATGCGTTGTTTATTGATCAGGTGATCAAGACCATCCAGCGCTGGATGGATTACGCCGATGCGAAGTTGAGCGGAACGGGCATTCGCTGTATTGTCTGCCCAGGCAACGATGATGTCTTTGAGATTGACGCCGTGATCGCAGCGTCCAAGTGCGTGCGTAGCCTGGAAGGTCAGGTCATCGAGCTGGATGAGCACCACGAGATGGCCAATTCAGGCTGGTCTAATCCAACCCCGTGGAACACCCATCGCGAGGAACCGGATGAGGCCTTGCTCAAGCGCCTGGAAGCGGTAATCAGCCAGGTCAAGAATCCCTCCCAGGCAGTCTTCAACTTTCACCCCCCGCCGTACGGAAGTGGATTGGATGAAGCCCCCGAGCTGACCAAGGACCTCCGCCAAGCATATGCCGGGCGTTCCATGATCCCGGTTGGGAGCAAGGCAGTTATGACTATGATCGATAAGTATCAGCCTTTGCTTGGGCTGCACGGGCACATTCATGAAGGTAAGGGGACGCGCAAGTATAAGAAGACGCTATGCGTCAACCCGGGCAGCATGTACGAACAAGGGATGTTGTCCGGCGCAGTCATCGAATTAAAACCCCAAAAGGTGGGTAATTATATGCTGACGACGGGGTAAGGTTGGAAGAATTGCAGGGATTTGGGAAAGGAGGCGTGCTATTCGGAATGAGAAGATTTGGAGGATGTGCAGAAGGTTTGGTCTGAAGATTTACCTTACCCAAAGCTTCGCAGGAGTTGTTTAGGAAGCTGCAGAATCTAATAAATAAGGAGATTGCAATGAGTGACGTTTCTCTATTTGTTCGCAAGGCAAGCGGTCTGGTAAGGGCTTGGTCGGTGTTCGATGCGTTCATCTACGCCACTTTCTCGATCAATCTGATCACCCTCGGGCTGTTTATCTTCTCTTACTGCTACTATCTTGGGGGTAGTTTGATCAGCGGAGTTGTCATCGGTGCCATCTTCACCGTCTTCGAAGTAATTGTTTACGCCAGCCTGATATCCGCCATGCCACGAGCCGGGGGCGATTACGTCTGGCAAAGCCGCATCCTGAATCGTGCCATTGGTTTCGTGCTGGCCGTCACCGGTTGGTGGTTCATCCTGTGGCTGTGGACACCACTGTATGGTCAGATGTTGACCTACGAAGTGTACACCCCTCTGCTGGCGATTGCAGGTTTCAAGGATGCCGCCCTGTGGTTCACCACCACCTCCCAAGGCCAATTCGTCGGCATGCTGTCAGTTTGCCTGATCGTTTTCATATATATTGCGGTAGGAATGAAGTGGTATGCCCGGGTGCAAAAGTTCTGTTTTTGGGGTGGGCTTATAGGTCTGGTGCTCGTTTTCGCTTTACTGCTGTTCGGCAACCATGACACCTTTGTAACCAATTACAATGCCATGGCACCCACCTTTGGCGCAACATCTGGAGACGTTTATTCGGCTACCATGCAGGCTGGTGCAGATGCCGGTACGGTGGCAGGCCCGCTCTTTCCCCTGGCGATTGGTGCTAGTCTTTTGCTGGTTCCAATGCTGACCTTCTTTAACCTATGGCCAAACTGGGGTTCCACTCTGTATGGCGAAGTGCGCGGCGCATCGGATTACAAGCGCAACTTTCTGGGCATGTTTATGGCAATTGTTATTACCACGGTGGGTGCAGTAATTTTCTTCCTGCTGATCGGCAAAACGATCGGTTGGGATTTTTATAACAATTCCAACGGTGCCTTCTGGAATTGGGGCTTCGGCTATACCACCACACCACCACCCTTGCCCATCTGGCCTTACCCGGCCTTATTTGCCACCTTCATGGTCAAGAGCCCGGCATTGATGTTCATCATCGTGCTGCTGATGAGCCTGTGGTGGTTCGGCTGGTCGGGTACACTCTTCCTGAGCTCGACGCGGGTGATCTTCGCGGCTGCCATCGACCGCATGTTACCAGAATGGGTCTCAAAGATCGAGCCACGCACGAAGACGCCAATCTTCGCTTTATTGCTCATGGTCATTCCTGCGGCGATCATCTCGTACCTATATGCATTTAAGATATTCAATTTCAATACCCTGGCGCTAGACGCAACTGTGGTAATTGCCATTACTTTCCTCGGCTCCACCATCGCAGGGATCATCATGCCTTGGAGGGCTAAAGACGTGTTTGATGGCTCGCCGATCGCCAAGTATAAGGTTCCTGCGTGGCTGGGTTGGGTGGTTACCATCATCTATGCTGGATTCGCTGTATACCTGATTTTCTTGTCTTTCAAGAATGCCTGGACAATCCTCAGTGGGTTGGGAGCTCTTGGTCCAAGCGTAACGACATGGTTTGTGGTATTACTTTTAGCCATTCTAACCATAATCAATGCGGTGATCCTGGTGTGGATCCTGGTGCAGGTTGTCAAGGGAATTTCGAGCAGTAAAGCCATGCCGCTGGTCACTCTGGCGGGTTTGATCTTCATGGGATTCCTGGATTGGTTGTTGGTAGTTTGGTTCTGGGATCCGAACGTGCTCCCGGAGGCTTTACCCGCAGTCGGCACCTATGCTATCGGCTGGTCAAACGTAGACTCGATGATATTCATGTTAGCCAACTATATCGTGGCGGCAGCCATCTACTTTGGCTTTAGCGCATATCGAAGGCGGCAGGGTATCCAGATAGAAAAAGTATACCAGGAGATCCCGGTCGAGTAAATCCGTGCACAATGGCTTGGCATGGCGAAAGGATTCAATATATAATTGGATATTGACTTCTCCAAAGTTTATTAATTGTGGTTTAATAATTTAATTCACAATCAATGAACGCCTCTTCCCTCGGCAGGAGCTGAAAAAATATCGCTTGAACCTATCCTGGGCACAAAATTGTTACCAGTGTTAATCCTGGAGGTGGAACGATAAAATATACCCTAATGTCACTAATCCACAATAGATTGACGATCTATTCATATTAATTTTCTTCGAGGAGAGAATAAGAATGCAAACGAGTAAGAACGCTTTCAAATTGATTACATTGCTTTTGGTCGTCGCTTTCGTACTGCCTGCTTGTGGCGGCGCCCCTACCCCGGATGTCGCCGCGGGCTACACTGGCACGGTGGTTAGTAGTGTTCCAGCAGATCTCGTTACTGCTTGTAAGTCGGAAAAATTGTTGACCATTATCGCCACCCCGCCCGACTGGGCAAATTACGGCGAGATTTTTGCTGACTTCGAGAAAACAACAGGTGTGGGAATCAACTCGCTGAACCCGAATGGTGGCTCGCAGGAAGAGTTGACTGCCATCGAAGCCAATAAAAACAACAAGGGTCCACAGGCTCCTGATATCGTGGATGTGGGTTACGCCTATGGCAAGACTGGCAAAGATGCTGGTGACTACCAGGCCTACAAGGTCAGCACATGGGATAAAATACCCGCTCAGCTGCTTGGCCTGCCTGCCAAAGACCCGGATGGCTTTTGGACCGGCGGTTACTTTGGCGTCATGGCTATCGGTTCAAATGGTTCGATTGTGCAGAATCCTCCACAAAATTGGGCGGACCTGCTCAAGCCCGAATATAAAGGACAGGTTGCATTATCTGGTGATCCACTCACTTCCAATCAGGCTGTTCAGGCAGTTTTTGCAGCTGCTCTATATAATGGAGGCTCTCTGGATAATGCCCAGCCGGGTCTTGACTTCTTCAATCTTGTGAACCAGGCTGGTAACTGGGTTCCTGTAGTGGCTAAACCGGGTACCATTTCTCAGGGAGCAACCCCAATCGTCTTGTCATGGGATTACTTGCTCTTCGGGTATAAAGATAACGCATCCTTAAATCTATCAACCTTATCTGTTGTCTATCCCAGCCCGACCATCGCCAGTATGTATGTGCAGGCCATCAGCGCCTATGCCCCCCATCCCAATTGTGCCAAAGTGTGGATGGAGATTCTGCATTCCGATGAAGGTCAATTGGCTTGGATGAAGGGTTATGCCCATGGCGTCCAGCAGGTCGATTTGGAAGGGCGCGGTGTCATTCCGGCAGCTCTGGCGGCAAAATTACCGAAATCAAGCGCTTATGCCTCCGCAGTTTCTCCCAGTCCAGATCAACTCAGTGCTGCATTAAAGTTGATTGAAGGTGGTTGGATGACAACCGTTGGTGTGCCATCAAAAACCGCCACCCCGGCACCTACCCCATAAATTACTCATGTCTTTTGCAGATGATGTAAAGCGGGACGCGCCCCAGGCGCGTCCCGCTCAACACAAAAGATCCTGGGCATGGCTTGGGGTTGTGCCCTTCTTTCTATTTACTTTCCTGTTTCTCCTTTATCCATCTTCAACCATTGTCGTACGCAGTTTTATCGATGCTAAGACGCACACAATTACCTTTAAAAATATTCTTGCCCTATTTAATAACCCTGGCATCCTTCAAGCATATTCGATCAGCATTAAGATAAGCATCATAACAGCATTAGGTGGCGGTATTTTCGGATTTCTCTTGGCTTATGCCGCTATTCGGGGCAGCTTACCTGGATTCATGCGATCAGGACTGATGACTTTCTCTGGAGTGGCCTCGAACTTTGCCGGTGTGCCCCTGGCATTTGCATTTATTGCCTTGCTGAGTCCTACTGGCTTGATGATTGGTTGGTTTAGAGCTCTGGGCTATAATCCATATTTCCACGGCTTCACGTTGTACACCTTTTTTGGGTTGTGTATTGTTTATATGTACTTCCAATTCCCTTTGATGGTGCTGGTAATTGCTCCAGCAATAGATGGCATGCGCCGTGAATGGCTGGAGGCTTCCGAGAATTTAGGGGCCAGCTCCTTCCAGTACTGGCGCTATGTGGCTTTACCCATCCTGGGACCTGCTCTGTTAGGCACGATGATCCTGCTGTTTGGGAACGCCTTTGGCGCTTTTGCCACTGCCCAGGCATTGACGGGTGGTCAAATCCGACTTGTAACCATTTTGATTGGCTCTCAAGTGAGTGGTGATGTTCTGGGTGATCCCGGCCTGGGATATGCTCTGGCACTGGGCATGGTGGTTATCATGGCATTTGTAATTATCCTCTACACCGTCCTGCAACGACGGACGGAGAGGTGGCTAAGATGAAGCGCGGAGGTAAGTTGTGGGCATGGATCATCGTGATCATTGGCATCTTGTATTTCTTCCTGCCACTGTTGGCAACCTTTATTTTTTCTTTGAAAGAAAAGGGGACACCTAGTTTCCAGGCATATATAAATATCTTTCATGATCCGAGTTTTATGTACAACTTTATATACTCGGTAATATGGGCAGTGCTGACCATCATTGTTGGCATCTTGCTGATGGTTCCTACAGCATTTGTGATCCGCTTAAGAGTCCCCAAAGCGCGTACTCCGGTTGAGTTCATCACCTTGCTGCCCTTCGTTATCCCCCCAATTGTGTATGTATTTGGTCTCGTACGTACATATAGTCAACCTCCACTGTTGATTGTCAATAGCAATGCTTTGCTCATTGCAGCTTATACCATCGTGTCTATGCCGTACATGTATCGCTCGGTGGACACCGGCTTGCGCGCCATCGATGTACGCACATTAACCGAAGCAGCACAGAGTTTGGGGGCTGGTTGGGTGACAATTCTATTTAGGGTAATTCTGCCCAATATCCGCACCGCCATATTGAGCGGTGCTTTCCTGAGTTTTGCGATTGTAGTAGGCGAATTAGTTCTTGCTACATACTTGGTCAAGCCAGCCTTCGCAAAATATATGGCGTATCAGATGCAACAAAAGTCGTTTGAACCAGCGGCGATGGCCATCGTAAGTTTTGGCCTCACCTGGATCGCCATGGGGATCATCCAGATGGTTGGTCGTGGGCAGGCACCAGTTGGTGCTGGACACTAAATTATACGCGAGTGACAACTCATGGCACATTTATCGCTTAATAATATCTGCAAAATGTTCGCCAATAATACGGTGGTAAAAGACTTTAATCTGGATGTGGATAAGGGAGAATTCGTCTCATTCCTCGGTCCATCCGGTTGTGGAAAAACCACCACCCTGCGCATGATCGCTGGTTTCGAAGTTCCCACAACCGGCACGGTTACCCTGGAAGGCAAGGATATCACTTATAAGGCTCCCAACCAGCGCAAAGTTGGCATGGTTTTCCAGGCGTATGCCTTATTCCCCAATATGACTGTAGAGGGGAACATTGGCTTTGGTCTGAAGATACGCGGGGAAAAGAAGGAAACCATCCAGGCGACGGTGAAGGAAATGCTGGCTCTGATTCATCTTGAGCAACGAGGAGACAGCTACCCCTCCCAGCTTTCGGGTGGGCAGCAGCAGCGCGTGGCATTGGCACGCGCCTTGGCCAATCATCCCGAAGTGCTTTTGCTGGATGAGCCACTTTCAGCCCTGGATGCAAAAATCCGCGTCCAACTACGCGCTGAGATTCGCAGTATACAAAAAAAGCTGGGTATCACAGCCATCTATGTCACTCACGACCAGGAAGAAGCCCTGTCGATCTCAGACCGAATCGTTGTGATGTATGAAGGCAAGATCGAACAGGTCGGTTCTCCCTTCCAGATATACAACTTCCCCACGACAACTTTCGTCGCCGGATTCGTCGGCACATTGAATACCACCACTGCCGAAGTGGTTGACCCAGCCGCCAACCTGCTCCAAATCGACGGCGTCACACTGCAGACCGCTGAGGGGCTGGAAGACAAACACAGGGGTGACAAGGTGAACATCGCCATCCGTCCCGAGCGATTAAATTTTGTGGCTGTGGAGAAGAAAGCCAATATCCTGGATTGTACGGTCGAGAATATCACCTTTCTCGGCTCTGTCGTCCGCATCCAGGTGTCGGTTGGCAGCAACCGCTTCTATGTGGATACGTTCAATAATCCTTTTCTTGAGCTGCCAAAGATTGGTGATAAAGACCAGGTGACCTGCTCACGTGAGGCGGTCCTGGTGCTTAGGCAGTAATTTTATACAATCGTAAAGAGATAATTTATAGGAAGTGATCCTCCCCAACCACATTTTGGTTGGGGATTTGTTTTCCTCAAATTTACCCAAACACCGCGATCATCACGATCCCAGCGAAGATCACTACTGCGCCCAGGATGCGGATCTTCCCCATCTGCTCCCCCAGGAAATACCACCCTGCAAATGCACCCATCACAACACTCACTTCGCGGATGGCCTCTGAATAGTTCACCGGTGCGATCGAGTAGGCAAACAGGGCGGACAGGTAAGCAACCACAGCTAGAATCCCAACCAGGATGAGACGCGCTGGCTGATCCTTA
>JBGOYO010000067.1:0-9967 GCA_041479715.1 Anaerolineae bacterium | reverse complement strand
GTAGCCCCCCGACGATTTCGTCACTGCCACCTGCCACCAATAATTTCCCGCGACAATGTGCGTCCCATCAGTCAGGCTACCATTCCACATGAAGGGGGGCGAAGTCAGCTGGTCGGAGACC
This sequence comes from Anaerolineae bacterium, assembly GCA_041479715.1. GTDB lineage: Bacteria > Chloroflexota > Anaerolineae > Anaerolineales > UBA4823 > FEB-25. Next base: position 9,846 of record JBGOYO010000067.1, on the reverse strand, counting down.
CAGGTGGGTTGATCGCTGCCGATTGGACCAATCTCGACCTTATAGGAGCCTCCCGGGCTATACAGCGACCAGCTGAATTGAAGCGGGGTGGAAGCGCTGATGGCGGAGGCCGAATAGGCGGCTCCATCGAGCGGGGAGGTCAGCTGAAAGAGCGTCCCGCTTAGATTGATACTTACCTCCAACAAGTCTTGGAAATCGATGGGGTTCGTATTGGGCGGCAGCGTTCCTTCAATCCGTGCCAGGGGGGTGATGTCGGTGGTGGGGGTGAGGCCAGGATTATTGGATTGTTTAAAGGTCAGTATGAAATGTGCACTTGGGGCGAGCGTGACAAAGGTATAGTGCCCGCCAGCGTTCGTAGTGGATTGACGTGGGGCAACATCATCCTCAAAGCTGACGATTACATTGGGCATGGGTGTGTTATTTTGGATCACACGACCCGTTACCCCGATATATCCGGCTGCGAGCGTCCTGGTGGCGGTGGGAGAAGCGTTGGAGGTTGGTGAGGGGCTGACCGTGCCAGAAGGGGGAGTGCCGGTAATACCTGACGTCCCGGATGGCGTGGCTGGGTGGGGCGTGGAGGGAGTCAAAGCGGGGAAAGTAGTGCCTGGCTCGGGGGTACCCAGCAGTGTGGGTGGTGCTGAAGGGGTGCCGAGAGCGGGGGTCACAAAGGCAAACAGGGGGGTGTAGGAGGTCCGGCGGGTGGGCGTGGGAGTGTTCTGAACAGCAGTCTCAGCTAATGCCTTGGAGGGAGCTGTGCGTGTAGCAGTAGCAGGTGGGGGAGCAAAGGGGAGTGGAGCCGAAGGGTTTTGCAGCAGGTAGAATGAGAACGCGGCGATGAATAGCAGCACAGCAGCCAGGGCAATCAGTAGGAGCTGATTTGTAGTCAGGTTCTTAATCATCATAAGCAATCAATGAAGTGTATCATGCGCGACGCGGACCGGCGAATTTATTGGCTCGGAATGCGTTGGCAATCAGAGCTACAGCGAGCTTGAGACCCATTAGGAAATAGTAGAACCAATTAAATAGGAAAATATAGTCACCAGCAAGGTTTTTGCGGTAATACAGATAATAAGAGCGGTGCCATTCATAGATTGAACGGTAAGGCTGGACGCGCGAGCCACCCTGCCCGCCAAAATGGACAATCTGCGCAGTCGGCAGGTAGACCACCTTCCATCCCCTTTTTTTAGCCTGGAAACAGTAATCTGCATCCTCCTGGTATGCAAAAAACCGTTCATCCAGATAGCCGATTTGATCGATCACTTGACGACGGATGAGCATGCAGGAGCCGGAGATGCCGTCCACTTCATGGGTCTCGTCCTCATCTAAATAATTCAACAGGTAGCCGCCGAAGAATTTGCTTTTGGGAAAAAGCGTGGATAGACCCGAAAAATAACTGAAGGCAGCCCAGGGGCGGGATACCCCCCGCTTGCAAGCTTTTTGGAGGGTGCCGTCACGGTTCAAAACCTTGGGGCCACAAATCCCGACTTCGGGGTGGGATTCCAGGTAGGCAACCAGCTCGTTGAACGCTCCCGGCAGAACGATCGTATCGGGGTTGAGCAGGAGCATATATTTGCCCTGGCTTGCACGCAAGGCCTGGTTGATCGGATGGGCAAACCCAAGGTTACTGTCATTACGGATGAGGTGGACAGCGTTATATTCAGATTGCAGCATAGCGAGGGTGCCGTCGGTGGAGCTGTTATCGACAACGATCAGCTCAATGTTCAGGTTTAACGTTCCGTCCGGTTGTCCAGGAGCAGTGGGAGCGGAGTTATTTATATGTAACTCGGAGGATTGCTCACAGATGGAGCGCAGGCAATTACGCAGGTAATCGCAGGCATTGAGGGTGGCGATACAAATGGAGAGATCGATCATGATGTGAGGCTACATGAGTGGGAGGACAAAAATGTAATCGAGAAGGATTCGTATACGCAGGGCGTAGGTTGAGCGGAAGGTCAGGCGCCGGCTTGCAGGATGGCATTGACGATACGCGGGGCGGCTTTGCCGTCTCCGTAGGGGTTGACGGCGTGCGCCATGAGGGCATACGCCTGGGGATCATCCAGCAGGAGGCGCGCCTGCGAAAGGATCTCTTGTGGGTCAGTCCCGACCAGGCGCACAGTACCAGCCTGGACGCCTTCAGGACGTTCCGTGACCTGGCGCATGACCAAAACAGGGACGCCAAAGGCGGGTGCCTCCTCCTGCAATCCGCCTGAATCGGTCAAAACGAGTGTGGCGTGCCGCATCAGCTGGACCATGGGAAGATAATCCTGAGGCGCAAGAAGGATGACATTCGAGATACCGTTCAATAATCGATAAACCGGCTCCTGTACGTTTGGGTTGAGGTGCACCGGATAAACAATGCGTATCGCATCTCGATATATTTCAGACAGCTGTTTCAGGCTGGCGCAGATATGCTCCAGGGGCGCACCGAAGTTTTCACGGCGGTGAGCGGTGACCAATACCAGGCGTGGGGCACCAGCGGTACCTTTCTGGGTGGAGCCAGCTGCCAGGAAGGGGATCTCCAGGCGGTTGAACAGGTTGAGCAGGGTGGGTGTTGGGGGCAGCTTGACCACTGCCTGCAGGGCATCGATGACCGGGTTACCAGTGACGATGATTTGGTTTGGAGGAATATTCTCACGCAGGAGGTTCTGACGAGCCCAATCGGTGGGGGTAAAATGCAGATCGGTGAGCACACTGGCCAGGCGACGATTAATCTCCTCCGGGAATGGCTGCCACTTGTCATAGGTGCGCAGCCCGGCTTCGACGTGACCGACGCGGATATGGCGATAAAAGGCAGCCATGGAAGATGCCGCCACGGTGGTCGTATCTCCCTGGACGAGGATCCAATCGGGTTTCAGACTTACGAGCACGGGGTCGAGGTGGGTGAAGATTTCAGCGGTCAGCGAGGCCAGGTTTTGGTCCGGCTGCATCAGGTTAAGATCCACATCGGGATGAATATCAAACAGCTCCAAAACCTGGTCGAGCATCTGGCGATGCTGGGCGGTGACGCAGACCTGGGAGGTGATCTCGGGTGTAGAGGCCAGCGCCTGGACGACCGGGGCCATTTTTACCGCTTCAGGACGCGTGCCGAATATTGACAGGACCTTTAGGGTCATGGGGTCTCCATGGCGAGCTTGAGGGCGTGCTGCCAATCTGGTAGGCGCAGATGAAAGGTATCGGTGAAGTGATCGCAATTTAATGCCGAGAACAGCGGGCGGCGGGCGGGGGTGGGAAAATCCAAGGTCTTAGCCGGCTGCACCTCTGCAACAGTCTGTTCATCACGGTGTGGATCCAACTTCATGACCTCCAATCCCCATTCAAGGCGGCTGCAGAAGCCAGAACCGGCCAGGTGGTAAAGACCATGGTGCTGTGAGTACCATGCATTCATATCATATCGACCCAGGGTGATGAGCTGGGTGGTCACCTCAGCGAGCATGCGTGCCCAGGTGGGTCCGCTGATTTGATCGCTTACCAATCTCAATGGAGGCTTGGCACGCGCCCACCGCAGCACCTTGGTGACAAAACTATCGCCACGCATGCTGTAGACCCAGCTGGTGCGCAGGACCAGGTAAGCACCGCCAACCTTCATGATAGCCTGCTCACCGGCGAGCTTGGTACGCCCGTAGACACTCAGTGGGTTGGGCGGGTCGCTTTCCTGGTAAGGTAAGCCCTTCAGCCCATCAAAGACATAATCGGTGGAGAAATGGATGAAGGCTGACCCAACCCGAGAAGCTTCCTCCGCCATGATGGCGGGTGCGGTGGCATTGACCGCTTCTGCCAGGTCAGGCTCAGATTCAGCCCGGTCCACGGCAGTGTAAGCGGCAGCATTGACGAGCACATCGGGTTGACAATCGTGGATCACCTGGCGGAGAAGATTTATATCTACCAGGTCGACATCAGGATAATCGCAGGCATTGAGATCACCCAGAGGCGCGAGGGTGCGTTCCAATTCCCAGCCGAGCTGACCCTTATTTCCAAGCAAAAGTATGCGCATAGGAATCGAATATATATAGGATTTGGGTGGTAATTAATACCCCGAAAATTTTCTACTCATGGAAAGGTAGCTCATCTTCCAGGAGGCGCAGCAGGTATTGCCCATACTGGTTATTGTCCATGGTCTGCGCTTGATGGCGAAGCAACGCTGCATCGATAAAACCGAGGCGGTAGGCGATTTCTTCCGGGCAGGAAATCATCATTCCCTGGCGGTCCTGGACCGTCTGGACAAAGTTACTGGCTTGCAGGAGGGCTTCATGGGTGCCGGCATCCAGCCAGGCAACCCCACGCCCGAGCACTTCCACTCGCATTTGCCCGTGCGACAGATAGATCATATTCAGGTCGGTGATCTCAATCTCACCACGGGCGGAGGGTTTTAGGGTGGCGGCGAGGTGGGCAACCTGGGAATCATAAAAATACATGCCGGGGACGGCATAATGAGAGCGGGGTTTGGCTGGTTTCTCTTCGATGCTGAGTGCCAGACCGTGGTTATCAAATTCGACCACGCCGTAGCGCTCAGGGTCCCGCACCGGATAAGCGAAGATCAACGCGCCTTCAGTGAGCTGGGCGGAGGTGAGCAGCTGAGCGGGCAGTCCGTGACCGAAGAAGATGTTATCACCCAGGATCAGGCAAACCGGCTCACCGGCGATAAACTCCTGACCGACCAGGAAGGCATCAGCCAGGCCGCGCGGTTCAGCCTGTTCAGCGTAAGAAAATTTCAACCCAAGCTGCGAGCCATCCTTCAGCAGGCTGCGGAAGGATGGCAGGGCGTCTGGCGAGCTGATCACCAGGATATCGCGGATCCCAGCCAGCATCAGCATCGAAAGCGGATAGTACACCATGGGTTTATCGTACACGGGCAGGAGCTGCTTGCTGACCCCGATGGTAAGCGGGTAAAGGCGGGTGCCTTTCCCACCCGAAAGAATGATACCCTTCATGGCTGCCTCCTCAACTCATTGTCGTTTATCATAATTACGCTCAAGCCACTCCTGGTAATCCTGCTGCTGGCGGATGGCCGAGACCCAGCCCGGGTGGGAAAGGTACCACTGGATGGTTTTAAGCAGACCGCTACCCAGGGTTTCCTTAGGCTGCCAGCCCAGCTGGGTCTTTATCTTTGATATATCCAGGGCATAACGACGGTCATGACCCGGACGATCGGGGACGAAGCGCACCAGGGACGAATGCGGCACGGAGGTTGAATCGGGCAGCAGCTCATCCAGGGCGGTGCATAACTGGTGGACGACTTCCAGGTTGGTGGGCTGGGAACCAGCGGCAATGTTATAGGTCTGACCCGGACTACCCTTGCACAGTACCTTCCAGATAGCTTCACAATGGTCTTCCACGTACAACCAATCGCGGATCTGGGCGCCGTCCCCGTAGATGGGGAGAGGCTTACCGTCCAAAGCGTTCAGGATCATAAGCGGGATGAGCTTCTCGGGGAACTGGTAGGGACCGTAATTATTGGTGCAGTGGGTGATGGTGTACGGCAATCCATAAGTATGCCCATAAGCACGCACATAATGGTCAGCAGCGGCCTTGGACACAGAGTAAGGAGAACTGGGTGCGTAGCCGGTTTCTTCGGTCCAGGCGGGTTCGGTGGGTGCCAGGGTGCCGAATACTTCATCGGTGGAGATGTGATGGAAGCGCAGCTCAGCCTGGGGGAGGGCTTTCTCATGCAGCCAATAGCTGCGGGCAGCCTCCAACAAAGTGAATGTTCCGATGACGTTCGTCCGCAGGAAATGTTCCGGGTACATGATCGAGCGGTCGACATGCGTCTCTGCAGCAAAGTTAACCACGGTATCGATCTTATAGAAGTGGAAGAGGTGGTCGACGAGAGGACGGTCGCAGATATCACCCCTGAAGAAGGTGTGGCGGTCTGGGAAGGGTAAATCCTTGAGGTTCTCCTGGCTGCCGGCGTAGGAGAGCAAATCCAGGTTGACCACACGGACGTCCGGCTCAGCCTGTAGGAGGTAGCGGACGAAGTTGGAACCGATGAACCCCGCGCCGCCGGTGATGAGGATATTTTTCATCTTATCTCCTGCTCGTATAGTTCGGCTTCAGATAAGTGTTTGCCTTGCTTGTCCTTGGGTGAGAGGATGGGCACTTCACCCTTAGGGATGGGCCAGGAAATATTCAAAGTGGGGTCATTCCACAGGAGGGTACGTTCCCATTCGGGAGCATAGTAGTCGGTGGCTTTGTAGACCACTTCGGCCCAATCGCTGAGCACATAGAACCCATGGGCGAAGCCAGGCGGTACCCACAGTAGGGATTTATTCGTGGCGGAAAGCTCGATCCCTACCCAATGCCCGAAGGTGAGCGACCAACGGCGGAGGTCAACCGCCACATCGTAGATCTCGCCAGCGATGACACGCACGATCTTCCCTTGTGCCTGACGGACCTGGTAATGCAGGCCGCGCAGGGTGCCGTGCTGCGATCCGGAATGATTATCCTGGACGTAGATGAATGGCAGGCCGGCTGCACCAAAGCGCTGCGCCTGGTAGGTCTCAAAGAAAAAGCCGCGCTCATCGCCATACACCTGCGGAGTAATAAGGATGATATCTGGAATCGTGGTCGGTTCAAACTGCATGGGATAAGACCTCCATAAGAGGTGAATCTAATTGTAATATCAAATTCGGGTAATTCAGTTTGGATCAGGGGTTGAAGATCTGGCGTAGCTTGACCCGCAGGCGGAGAGGCAGCCAGGCGTAGAACGTCCGGCGGAGGAACCAGCGGATCGAGAGCAGTGAAATGCCATTGCCACGCTCGCGCTGGTAAACACGGATCATCTCGGGGTAACAGCGGTCGTCCATGGTGACGGATTTGCCGGCTCCGTGGAGGCGGAAATTGGCCCATAAGCCGGGCGTGTAAATCAACGGAGCCGTTTTAGCCAGGCGCACCCACAAGTCATAGTCCATGGCGAAGTGAAAGGATGGATCGAGCGGTGCGACCTGCCTCCAGGCGCGTGCAAGGAAGAAAGCCGTCTGCTGAGGGATGTGGACCGAGCCGCGCAGCATCATCTTCAGGTTGGTCTGGCGGGAGGGGAAGCGACCAATGATGCGTCCCTCTTCATCGACCAGGTTGGCATCGGCATATACCAGCGCCGCTTCGGGATGAGCCTGCAAGCAGCTCACCGCAGCCGAGACCGCTCCCGGGAGGTAGGTATCGTCTGAGTTGAGCCAGGCGAAAATCTCACCGTTGGCGTGGGCGAAGCCCTTGTTGAGCGCGTCCGTCTGCCCCTGGTCGGGTTCAGAGACCCACCAGGATAGACGCGGAGCGTAACGCTGGATGATTTCCAGCGAGCCATCGGTGGAGCTGCCATCGACGATGAGGTATTCCAGGTGGGGATAATCCTGCGACAGGACCGATTGGATGGTCTGTTCAAGGAACCGTCCCTGGTTATAAGACGGGGTGAGGATTGAAACGAGGGGTTGTTGGGGCACGATGTTCGGTATAGATCCCGACAGATATATCAGATATCAACCAGGTGGACACCCTGCTCATCCAGGCGCAGTCCCTGGCCGTGATGTTGGAGGCGCCGGCGGGAGGTGCGGTAAGCCAGGAAGAGTTTTTCAAGGCCGAGGGTGTTGCCAGTGGCTTGAGCGACCTTGTACCAAACGCGCAGGACAGCCAGGGGAGATAACAATACAGCCTGGCGGAAATGGTCGAGTGCCTGGCGTGACTGCCCGGCATCGATCAGACGCTTGCCGGCGAAGACATGCAAACCGGCATAAATCTCAGGGCGCTGCTGGTTGAATAAATGCTGAAAGAGTGGGTCATGCTCGCAGGATTGGACGAACTGGAAGGCTTCATCCACAAAGCGGCCGGCCAGGGCGATGGTTTTGGCGTCCGAATGGGTGCGCTCAACAGCCCAGAATTCACTCACGTGGAGGATGGGGCTGCGGGCAGCGATCTGCACCCACAAGGCATGGTCAAGGATCAGGTTATAGGCAGTGGGAAGAAAACCGGCTCGCTCCAGAGCACCCTTGCGCATGAAAACCGTGGGCTGCAAGAGCACGTTGAAGGACAGCAAGTCAGCCAGGGAGTACTGTGGGTAGGTGTGCCAGTCCAACACGCGCAGGTCTGCATCGACCATGACCCCATCGGCATAGACCATGCCGACATCGGGGTGGGATTGCAGGGCATGAACTGCCTGACTGACCGTGTCGGGACGGTAGTACAGGTCATCCGAGTTCAGCCAGGCGATGATCTGCCCGCCAGCGTGGGTGAAGCCCTTGTTAATCGCATCAGCCTGACCGTGATCGGGCTCGGAGACCCACCAGGAAAAACGGTCGGCATAACGCCGGATAATCTCCTGGCTGCCATCCTGCGAGCCGCCATCCACCAGCAGGTATTCAAGATTGGGATAATCCTGGCACAGGACGGAACGGATGGTCTGCTCGAGAAAGCGCGCCTGGTTGAAGGAAGGCGTAATAATCGAGACCAGAGGGAGGGCAGGATCAGCCATTAAGGAGCGGATCCAAGAGGTTGCGTCAGGTCGAAGATGAGATAACCATCACCCTGGGCGTAGATGGGGTAATGATCATATAAATAGGTTTTGAGCATGGGTAGAGCGTTGAAATCATTGAACAAGGTGACAATAAAATATTCCTGTCCACTGATCGCTTTATCGAACATGGTTTTGAATTCTGCCTGGGGGTCAGCCGAGGCACTCGCAGCCTGTTCATCCGCAGCAGTAATCGGCCAGGGAATGGCCTGCCGCCAACCGTAATAAGCAATGCGGTAGCCCTGCTCGTGAGTGATGCCGATCAAATTGCCCTCACTTGGTAGATGCGCTCGCATCTTCTGCCAGGCTATGGCTTCAGTGCGATAATCTTTGCCGTACATAATCGAGCGCGCCATCCAGCCTGAGTAGGCAACCGAAAAGACCAGGATCCCAACCACAGCCCACTTTGCCAGCTGACCACGGTTGGCGAGGCGGTCAAAAATCAAGCCTGCGATGGGTGCGAGCGAAAGGGCGACCGCGGGAATCAATGGGATGGAATAATACTCGTGGGTGGTGATGTGGTATGAGAAGGCCAGGCCGTACAGGATATAACCCAACCACAATGCCAGTGGGATGATGCGCGCCTTCTTGGGCAGCAGCCAGACGCCCACAAAGCTGATGAAGGCCACCCCCAAATCCACCAGCCCTCCGGCAAAGATGATCCAGCGGATGTAAAAGGATGGCGATACCCAGTTTTTTAGCAGACCCAGGGTGAAACTTAACCACCCACTTGAGCTGGACGGAATGACGAACAAATAGTAAATTGCTGGGAAAACCACCAGCAGACCAGCCATCGTCCATACCTGAGGGTGTTTCACTGCCTTCTTTATCCCCATAGTGGTCAGCACGACCCCAACGAGCATCAGGATGATTGGGAAAATGGCGGGTAGCTTGATATAGGCAGCCAGCCCTGCCAGCAAGCCGGTTAATATGGCCCACTTCCAGGAAGGCGACTCGCCCCAGCGGTATAGGGTATACGCCACCCATAGGGTTAACATCACCATGATCAGGTCAGGCTGGAAGATGCGGCTGAAAATCACACTCCAGGGGAGGAAGAAGTAATATATGAGAGGCGCAATTGCCGCAAGAGGAGAGGTCATGCGGCAGGCGAGGGCGTACAAGGCAATCCCACCCAGCAGCCAGAACAGAATCGAATAAATCCTCGCCACCCACAGGTGCTCACCCCCCGTGACCAGGTAGGTTACCGCAACCAATCCTTCGAAGACGGACGGCTCACGCGGGTCCATCGTATTTGCCAGGAAAACGGCCTGGTCACGCGTGGCAGGGTCGGCGGAGGGTAGCAGCTGGTAGTAGATAGCTCGGGCGATGATCGCCCCACGTAGCTGACGCTG
>JBGOYO010000066.1:0-9969 GCA_041479715.1 Anaerolineae bacterium | reverse complement strand
GTTATTGATCGCAGTGCGGAATTGGTTCTGTCCACCACCCCAATAACCCCAGGAGTTGTTAATCGCATCCGGGGCCATATCTGGTCTTGGGTTAGCATGAGCCAGGTTCCAGGGTGCCAAGTCCCACTCAAAGCAGGTAAGGAAGGTGTCGTCAGAGCCGCTGCCGCCATCGGTCATATTTTTACAATGGACGGTCTGTGCCCCCGGCGCCATACCGATTTGGTTTCCAGCACCATCATCACCCATCATGGTGCCTGTTGTGTGGGTGCCGTGACCGAACCCATCCCATGGGTCATTGGGATAAGTGCCAGTCGCATCCCACCAGTTGTAATTATTGTCATAGCTGGTGCAGGTAGGTGGATCCACACAGCCGCGATAACGCGCTTTGATCGCCGGGTGGGTCTCATCCAGACCTGTATCATTGCCTGCCACGACCGTTCCCTGGCCGGTATACCCCAATGCCCAGACTGCTGGCGCATTGACGAAGGCAATATTGGGCTCGATACCTGTTGGAGCATTGGGAGCCTTTGGATCAATCATCGGTTTATCCAGCTGATAGGTATGGTTGCCGGTGATTTTTGACACATCCTTGCGGTCGGCAATTGCCATCGCCAGGTTCAGTGTGCCTGCCTTTACAAGGATGGTATTAACGATGTAAAAGCTGGTATATTTCACAGCCTGATTGTCCAGGTAAGCGCGCAGGTCTGCCTGGGTCCGGTCAGCTGTCGCTACCAGCGTCTGGAAAACATAGGCGCCTTTTTCTTCCTTCGTTTGCAGCTGATCAGCACGGCTTAAATCTGCCTGCTCTGCCATGGTCACGAAGAAATCAGCCTTGCCAGAATTGAGCTGACTTAAGACCAAAGGCTCAAATTTCGTGGTTGAATCAACTTGAAGGTTGGTAGATGGGGGGGTGCTTGCCAGCATGGAGCCTGAAGTAGTCCACCCAAGCAGCATACCAGCAACTAATAGAACAGAAAATATCCTCTGAAAATACTTCATCGGGCCTTCTCCTTATGTTGTGATGGATTTTTCGGTGATTTGGGTGATTTATAAAACAATACCGTTAACGCAACATGATATTACAGTTTCCTGTGTTGCTACCTCCTTCCATTACGATTCAACTTATCGAATACCAAGCTTGAATTTAACTAAAATTAATCATACCATAAAACATGCACCAAAAGCGTTAGGATGCAATTTTAAATTGACGGGATAGATAACGGCAGATCGAATATACAGCTCAAGTGCCGGCTTATTATAGGATTTATTTTATGCCGAGATATGCGGAGGCAGTCAGCTTCCACATAAGATATGAAAACCCCAAGCCGAGTGCAAACCCGAACAAGGCAAAGCCCCAATTGACACCAGGTAAATTAATCTGATATGTCAGCCAATAAAGAACTAAAAGGGGGATTCCGGCTAAAAATGCACCTAATAACAACCCTATCGCTCCAGGCTCCGCCACCTGACCTGCCAGCAATTCACTGCCCCGGCTTTTTCGCAGGACATCATACGTTGCAGCCAGTACTATATTTATTATTTGTGTCGGTGCCAGGAAAATGAAAATGATCTGAGGCGAATAACCCAATAAAGAACCAATTGTGATGGCAATCCAGGTGATTAGTATCGCCATGAAAACCGGTAAAGCACATTCCGCAGCCATCGTCGCTTTCCCTGAAAAAGGTAGCTGCCGGCTGATTACCCATTGCTCAAGGTCAGACCGGAGGCGTTGTGTGCCGCGTTGTCCAATTAACCAACACCAAATAATCAACGCCCAAATTCTCGTCCCCCAGTCGGGAGCGATCACCATCCCCAGGCTTATCCCGAATACGCCCAACCAGGCTGCCACGTGACCGAGATTAATCTCCCGCAGGGAGCTTACACCATCCTTCCACAACAGTGACCAGGCACCTGCTCGTCCTGGAACGCGGCTTGGCGGATGTTGGACCCCCAACCGGGCGCGGGTCTTCATCTGTCGGGTGAGATGCGAATCTCCGAGCAAGCTCACCTGTTGGTAAGCCCCCCGGTGGCGCGATTCCTGAGCCGCTCGGCTGAGGTTTAGCCTGGGGCTGGCGAAATATAGCACCAGCAGACCTACGAGTACCAGGAACATCGCTATAATAAATCCATACAACCAATTTTCTGCGCCAAAACCCGCCTGCAGTGGCAAAATCATCGGCCATAATATTATTCCGATATATCCCATATTGGTGATTGCTAACGTGATCACAATCAAGGTGAACCCAAGCGGGACCGATCCCAAGGCGGGCATATCCCGATCCCCGCGCAGCCGTAATGACCCCAAGGAATAGCCTCCCGCCATGAACGCCAGGTGGAGGGGTAGTATGATGCTGGTTACGCGGAAAGCCGCCAGCCAATATCTGGGAAGATAGGTCCACAAAAAAGGTCCTTGTTCGGCAAGCTGCAGGGCGGAAAAACACAAGATCACTGCCAGCACTACAAACGGCAGGCACGCCGGTAGCCATTCTCCCAACAGCCAGATCATTGCCACCTGCCGGCGATCTACCGGTGTCTGGCAGATTAAACCTGCATCTTCCTCTGAAAAAACAAAGGGACTGCGCCGGCAAGCTTTATAACCCCGCAAAACCGCATCCAACAGCAATCCGGCTGCCAGGATTAAGACTGCCGCCAACACAGGTGGCAGGCCCTTAAAAAAGGACAGGATCCATATGCCCACGTCTGCCAGCAGCGCCAGGACGGAAAACCCCCACAGGCTGAAGAAGATAATAACGTAGACCAGGTAAAGGCGGTGGCTCACGGAATGATCACGAGGGTCATAACCCACAATGGCAGTCCAAAACCTCATCCGAGCCGCTAATTCACGCGAGTGCACCAGCCAGATTGCGTTCATTTAGCCAGTAATCACCTTACCTTGTTCCATATGCCACATTGTCCCATTGAGGGCCTCCAAAATACTCAAATCGTGACTGGACAATAAAATGGCGCATCCATTTTCTCGAAGGGATCTAAGCTTTTCCAATAACAACGCCACACTCTCAGGATCGAGCGCTGATGTGGGTTCATCCAAAATCAGTACCTTGAACGGCCGGATCAACGCCAGGGAGAGGCCCAGTTTTAAGCGCATCCCCCGAGAGAGGTTATGGGGATACATGTCACGGCTTTCCCACAGACCAAATTCCCGCAACCCACTCTCTGCCCGGCCTTCCCACCCTTGTTCAACCCCTCATGCCAGGCTGATAAAACGCAGATGTTCCCAGGTGGTCAATTCCAGATAAAAACGAGGTACATCAGGAACAAATGCCAGACGCTGCTTCGCAGCAACCTCGTCCTGGTACAAGTCGTACCCGTCCACCAACACATTCCCCTTCGTAGGTCTCAGCAGCCCAGATAAACAACACAGCAGGGTTGTCTTACCTGCACCGTTGGGACCGGTCAGGATGATCATTTCCCCTCGATCAATATTGATATCCAGGGGTTTGACTGCCTGGAATTCTCCAAATGACCTGCTTAGACTAATCGTTTGAAGCAGGGGATGCGCAATCATGGTTGAATGAACGTCAGCATCCAAGACCCCCAATAACGGCTTCCGTCATCGGCCACGCATTCTGAGGCGGTCAGGTCATTCACCGCCTGGCCACCATTTCCCAGGCGGACGGAATAAATGGTGCCTGGTGTCATGAGGAAATCTCCATACCCCAGACCCAGCTCAGGCTTTAGACCGGTGAAGAAATGATCCTGGCCATCCTCCCATGTCACCACCAGCTCCAGGCTGGGTACGGGCTGACCCGCCGCATCTTTGACCTCCACCTGGATCAGCGGGTCAGGTTGGTCAATATTACAAATCAATGTGCTGTCCTGTAACGCAAATGGTGCCCCGGCAGTGGGTGCGGAGGTGGCGGTCGTGGAGAGAATAAGCGTATTCGATATGCTTGGAGTCTGTAAACCAGTTGGCGTAACCGCGTTCAACTGCTGTTCACTGCTCGTGCTGTCAACTGGTTCATTAATGATTGGGAGTGAGCTTGCAGCATTACCGCCAGGGCTGGAGGTTGGCTCTGGCGTGGCGCCAGGGCTGGAAGCAGTAGGTGTGACCCCCTGGCTCAAAGCCAAGGCCAGGAGACTCAAAGCCTTAACCTCCGCTTCAGGACGCCCTTCAGCCAAGGCGCGTTGAGCTTGCATAGCAACACTCTGGGCAGGGTTGTCATCTTTAAGCTGTGCCAACCTGTTCTGCGCCCGTACGAGATCAGTGTTGTACATGTAAGCCGCCGCCACCAGGAGGCGGTATTCCTCTTTATAATCTGCCCTGAGGGCGTACGGCGGGGCATCCACATATTTCACCGGGCTGACAACCCATGAATAGATCAAACCCATCGCAACCCCCAAGACTGCACCGGTTAACAGGTACCATGAGCCGCGACGTTCAGACTTCATGGGGTTGGAATCTCCAGGTTGGGGTTCCAGGTGAGCAAATCTTCACCCAAAAGCTGAATTACTGCCATATCTTGGGGTGCATACTGGTGCTGCAGAGCATAGTTCAAGGCGTTGGCGACAATATCCTTGGGAGCCGAGCTTCCCAGCCGGGCCAGGCGCTGTACGGCGATACCCAGATCATGGTCCACCTGGTAGGATTCGGCAACCATCAGCACATAGTCTGCCTTGTAATCAGCCCGCAGGCTGATCGGGGCGATGTCTACATATTCGACCGGATTAACCACCCAGCCGTAAAATAAGCCTGCCGCAGCACCAAGGATGACTGCGATCAGGAATTTTGACCAACGCGACATAATCTCCTCATTATCCAGCTCTCATTCAAATCGTGCAGGTGCTACCAGGAATTCTACCATTGCCGCTTGCTAATGGATGGAAAATCCTGTACAATCTACGTATCAAATTGCCGATACCTTAAAGCATGTCCAATGAACAAAGGAGGGAAGCCAACATGGATATTATCAAGGTTTCAGGCACCTCTCGTACCTCTGCTGTAGCGGGAGCCATAGCGGGGGTCTTCCGCGAAAATAAGCGTGCTGAAGTCCAGGCAATCGGTGCAAGTGCAATCAATCAGGCTGTAAAAGCCATGGCTCTGGCGCGTGGCTACCTGAGCGGTGACGGTTACGACATTGTGATAATCCCAGAATTTGTAGATGTCCAAATAGAAGACAAGATCCGTACTGCCATTAAATTCACAGTTGAGTCGCGCTGAGGATCAATCAACCGCCTCCCACGGCTGACTTCAACTGATCGAAATTCCACATCCACGCAATTCGATTAATAAAATCCGCCAGGGAGGAGGATTTCGCGCGCAGCAAACGCACTGCAGTCCCAACCGGGTCTGCTCCTGCCGCGCCTTGTGGCTGGTCGGCATAGGCGCCATAGAAAGCAAAATAAGCCTGGTTGAGCTTGCGGATATGGTAACCGTGATCCCAGAAGAACACCCTGCGTGAATCCATATACGATTCGGCCTCTTGTACTTTTCCCTGTGCCAATAAATCATCCACCATCACCCGCGTTTTGTGCATCTCAGCGTTGAAATCGAATGGTGGTGGAGACGCAGGCTGACTTTGATTGTCCACAGGTGCTGCTGGGGGCGCTTCAGGTGGCAAATACTCCGGGTAATATTGCGCAATCACTTCCCGGCCCAATTCTTTCCCGGCGATCGAAGCCACAGTCTCGTTCATGGTGCGTAATTCAGGGCTATTCATATAGCTGAACCCGAGGGGATGCAGCGTGAGGTAATTGTGTACCCATTCGTGCGCAATCACCTCAGCCAAGCCGTTGATATCGGTCGTTTCCATGACCATGGTGGGGTACAGACCTATCCCGCCAATCCCAACTACCAATGAAGACACGTCCAGCGATTGGTCCACCTTGGTTTCTAAGGTTTCCATCTGGTCGACGGTGATATCAGGCGAGATCGAGATATCCTGGTCCTGCCGGATGACATTGCGCGGGGAAATGATCAGCGCATCAGGCGGAGGAGTGGTGTGATACAACACCGGTGGAATAGTCTGCCCGCCAAGTGTCAGACCTGCCTGAGCAGCGACCTGCGATACCTGATCCTGCAAGATCGCTTCTGCCAGGGGCTCGAGGTTTTTCCGCTGCTCTTGGAGCCCGGCTAATTGGTTGCGTAGATCCACCGAAGCACTTTTTGGGTCGGAAATATTCGGGTCGGCATAAATATCGTTCAGCCTGGCTTCGAGCTCATTGATCTGCCGGATCAAGTCCAGTGCCTGAAGCACGGTACCCGACCGCTCATCCTCAGGTAGATAATTCGCCGAGCCCAATGCAATTTGCCCCAGCTTAATGCCAAGGGCATTTACAGTCCAGGATATATAATCAAATTCTATTGGTCGGGTGAGAGCTTGAACCCGCTCGAGCGGGTCTGCCAATGAAACGCTGCTGGCCCCCAATAAAACTACCATCATGAGCAATACGATGGTTAACCAAAAAGCACCTTTAAACGTCACCCCGCCATAATAACCTTACATGCCTGGGAGGTCAAATTAAGTCTTGATTAACTAAATTATTTCTCCATGCTATAATCAACCTTGATGAATTTTCTCATCACGGGAGCGGCAGGGTTTTTAGGGTCATCATTGGCTAACCGCCTGGCATGGGAAGGGCACCAGGTTCGTGGTCTGGATGATCTCTCAACGGGGGATCCAAACGCGCTGCATCCGGAAGTCCTATTCACCCGCGGAGATGTTAATGATCGCCCCAAACTTTGGACGCTGTTGCAGGATGTGGACTGCGTTTATCACCTTGCGGCCAGGGTATCCGTCCCCGAATCGGTCTTGTATCCGCGCGAATATAATGCGGTCAATGTTGGGGGCACCGTCAGCCTGATGGAAGCCATGCGGGATGTGGGTGTCCGCCGGGTGGTGCTGATCTCCTCCGGAGCAGTGTATGGTGACCAGGAGGTGCAGCCGGTGGTCGAAACCGCGCTGCCCAACCCACGCTCGCCGTACGCAGTCTCGAAGTTGGCGGCAGAGTTCTATCTGCGCACTATCGGCGACCTGTGGGGGATTGAAACCGTATCCCTGCGGGTGTTCAATGCGTATGGGCAGGGTCAGCATTTACCCCCATCTCACCCACCGGTGATCCCATTCATGCTTAAACAGGCGATCCGGGGAGGGACCATCATCATTCACGGGGATGGCAGCCAGACGCGGGATTACATCTACGTTGATGATGTGGTGAGCGCGATGGTGGCTGCCTCCACTGCCCCCGACCTGGACAATCTGGTGATCAATGTGGGCAGCGGCACTGAGGTATGCGTGCGTGACCTGGCGAGCCTGATCATCCAGGTGACCGGAGGGAAAGCTGAGATTGTTTACAACCCACGCACCGACGCAGGCGTCTCGCGCACGCGTGCTGATCTGACCCTGGCGCGTTCTAAGCTGAGCTACCAGCCAACCTTTTCCCTCGCCGAAGGACTTAAGCTCACCATCGATCGTGACCCGCGCTTCCGCAAGGATGCCACCCGTCCACTCCAACAACCTTCCTCCAATTCATGACATCCTCCTTTTGGCTGATCCTGCTGGCCGTATTGGCTTACGGACTGGTCCATTCCCTTTTGGCATCAGTCACCATCAAGGCCCAAACTCGTCAGTTTATCGGTTCGATGACCGATCGATGGTACCGCCTGGGGTTCAATTTCATTGCTGTCGTCACCCTGCTACCAATCCTGTTGCTGCCGCTCTTATTGACTGACGAGAAGCTCTACGCCATCCCCCTCCCATGGGTGATCCTCAGCCTTGTGATCCAGCTGCTGGCTGTCATTGTCCTGCTTATCGGTCTGCGGCAGACAGGCATCTTCTCATTTCTAGGCCTGCGCCAGGCGTTCCAGTTGGGAGATCCTCCACCTACACACATAGTGACGGACGGTTTATATCGTTACGTCCGCCATCCACTTTATTCCGCCGGGCTGATTTTTATTTGGCTGCTGCCCGTCCTCACCTGGAACCTGTTAGCAATCAATATCGGCCTTACCGTATATATCCTCATCGGGATAAAGTTCGAAGAACGCAAGCTGCTGCGCGAGTTCGGTGATTCATATACCGAATATCGTCGCCGAACCCCAATGCTGATCCCCGGTCTGGTGATTCCCCACACCAGCCACAAATCCTAAGGCTGTTTTATAAATTATGGACAGCTCGTTCTGGCTCAAGCTTGCCCTGGGTTTTTTAGTAGGCAGCCTGTGGGTGACCCTGACCACGCTCAGTGCGGAGCGTTTCGGGAGCAAAGTGGGTGGGTTGATCGGCGGCTTGCCATCCACCGTGGTGATTGCGCTGCTTTTCATCGGCTACACCCAGAGCCCTCTCGTGGCCGCCCAGGCTACCACGGTCATGCCGCTGGCCCAAGGTCTGAACGGTCTGTTCATCCTGGCTTTTATGCTGCTCATCCCGCGTGGGTTGAAGCTTGCGCTTCCCGTCTCCCTGCTGGTGTGGTTCGGCCTGGCAACGTTTTTATACCTGCTGGACCTGCAAAGTTTTTTGATCTCGATTATTGGTTGGCTGGTGCTGCTTATCTTCTGTTATTTTGTGCTCGAAAGGTGGATGGGAATAGCCTCGCGTGGCAAGCAGGCATACGTCTACCCACCGTCACAGCTTATTTGGCGGGCAATCTTTGGCGGG
Organism: Anaerolineae bacterium; assembly: GCA_041479715.1. Lineage (GTDB taxonomy): Bacteria > Chloroflexota > Anaerolineae > Anaerolineales > UBA4823 > FEB-25. Next base: position 1,357 of record JBGOYO010000066.1, on the reverse strand, counting down.
GCGGTGATCTCGTTTGCCGTCTTGATGGGCAAGCTCGGGGGACCACTCCTGGGCGGTATTTTCGGCTCCTTCCCCGCCATGTTCCTCTCAACCCTCGTGATTACCTCGCATATCGGCGGGGCTGCCTACTCCAGACCGGTGGGAAAAAGTCTCCTGGTGAGCGGATTGATCAACGTCCCCCTATATGAGATCATGGTACGTTACCTTTATCCAAGCGTGGGTCTGGCTATGGGCACGACGATCGCAGTCATGTTATCGCTTGGAACAGGCTACCTGACCTTTCTGTTCATGAAATCCAGGCTTTCGTGATCACAGTGAGTGGATAGGAATCAGGTTGTTTCCCCCGTAGCGACGGATGAATTCATCGCGGTCCATCCAGATCTCCGTCCGCTCCAGCTGCCAGAACTTACGGGAGTGCATGCTTGCAGTGTTATAAGCATACATCAGCCACCACGAGAAAAGGTTCTCCCAGAACTCGCCAAACCTACCCAGTGGGTTGTGATAGGGCAAGACGGTAAAGCCAAAACTCTGCATCATACGCGTGCCACCGGTGTGGTTGGTGGATGAGAACAGCACCGACGCGCCGTAGATCGCGCGGACCGGGGCATATACGTCATCGCCTTGCATCACCTTTGCCAGTATCCTGAATGAATGTTGCACCTGCCGTCTCAGGTTGAGCGCCCATCGAAGGTCAGCTCCGCCGGGAGGGATTTGAGGCATACGCTCATTCCACACGTGGATCGCCAGCAAAGGATCGCCCTTCTGGATGACTTTACTGCTGAAGGTTGCAGGATGAGGAGAAGCCAACAACTGGATGCGTAAGACGCAGTCGGGATCATCGCAGTACTCATATGAATGCTCACTTTTCCGGATCTGCGTATCAATCAAGCGAATCCCAAGTCTAAGCTGCTTACCCACCCAGGATTGGTTATCCATCCATCCTCCCGACCTGCCTACTTTACCCTATTCGGCAGGTTCATTATGGCACGCTTTTTCCCTTTGTCACGGACTAACTACCCGAATATCCCATTCCCACTGGCGCCTGCCGCACATGGCGCGTCCATTTTTTGTCCTATGCTATACTTATTTTAGTTCATTCTTCAATCTCACCCGTTTGGAGGTGCACTCCATGTTCGAGCACCATAAGCAGCCCCTGCTCTCCCCGCGTGAATTCCTAATCCGCCAGGTGATCTATTTATTCGTTGCCCTACTAATCATCGCCGGCTCACTTTTCTTGGGCATGTTGGGCTACCACTTATTGGAAAAGCTCACCTGGATCGATTCTCTGGTCAACGCGGCTATGATTCTGGGTGGCATGGGACCGGTGAATGAGCTCCACACTTACGGCGGCAAGCTG
>JBGOYO010000065.1:0-10082 GCA_041479715.1 Anaerolineae bacterium | reverse complement strand
GCAGATTTTGAACGCAAGCTGGTTGCACCGACAATAAAAAAATTATTGAAGAAGTACGATATTAAATACAACCGGTTGGTTTTCGTATCATCCGATGATGATTTGGCTGATCGTGTGTTTCAAGCCGGCCTCGATCTCGCCTCTGAGGTCGGGATGTTCTGTCAGAGCACCAGCCGAAGAATTATGTGGACTCGGGATGAGCTGGAGGAGGGACTTCGATTTTGTCCAGGTGAGGTCACTTTAGGCATAGGTAATGATGCTGTCACGGCCAGGGCGCGTAGACCTGATGATGATGCCCGGGTGATCGTGGCTGGGGGAGCCTATGGGACACCCGTCCCGGAATACATGTATATCCCCATGAGCCTTAGTTATCTCAAGGAACCTGTCATCGAGCTGATTGATAACCCTTCGCTGGAGACTGTGTATGGTTATCCGGTAAAAGCAGGTTCTCCGTGGGAAGTCCTGGCAGCACGCCGGGAAGCGGAGTTGGCTATCCAGGCGGCAAATATTGCCGGACGGCCAGGTATCAGCCTTGGTTGTGTTGAATTATCTCCAACTGCCCTGGGAGGATTAGCGGGGGCTTCATGGGGAGGTTACCGTCCCACTGATTGGCACCATGCACCGATTTTAAGTGAATTAAAGACCAACTATGATATGCTCTCAATTGTCACCCATGTCACTCGGATTGGCGGAGTTCTCGAGGCATACTATAACCCGATCTATGGTGGATTCGTTGGTGGGGCAGATGGGGTTGCCGTGGCGATTGCCGGGGGATTGATCTTGTTGAACCAGATCCATATGGGCGACACACTGAACACCCGGCCTAACCATCCATTTTATAACTGCGATACCACCCCTGAGCTGATTTGGGGGACCAGCCTCGGGATTCAGGCCCTCTCAAGAAACACGAACCTTGTCCTGGATACATTGACTGGTCCTGCGGGCGGTCCGGGAACAAAGACTATGCTGTATGAGAACGCAGCCTTTGTGATCGCTACTACGGTCTCCGGGCAGTCCATCATGACCTCCTGCCACTCAGCATCTGGAGGCGCCACTCCGAGACATGCCAGCGGGCTGGATTCAAAGATATGTGGCGAAGTTACCCACGCTGTACGAGGAATGAGCCGGGAACAAGCGAATGAACTATTAAAGCAGATCGTTCCACTTTATATCAATGAATTGGATAAAAAACCAATTGGCAAAGCCTTTGATGAGGTTTATGACCTTGAAAAGATCGAGCCGACTGTCGAATGGCAGGGGATGTATGACGAGGTTCGCAGTGATCTGATCAAAATGGGCTTGCCTCTTGACCGATTGAAATATTAAGACAATCCATTTAGGATTGTAGAGGAGAATATTGTGCCAAGACATCGCTCTCGTTTGCTTGAGGTACTCCATCGGGCTGAGGTTGGGCCGATCATAGAAGAGACAGAGTTCGAACGCCGTTTGGTGGCTCCAGCAATAAAACGCATCATCCAAAAATATGGGATCAAGATGGATAAGGCTGTGCCTGTCCCAGGTGACAACGACCTGGCTGACCGCGTGTTCCAGGCTGGCCTCGACCTGGCAGTTGAGATTGGAATGTTCTGTCAGAGCACCAGCAAGCGAATCACCTGGACCCACGTTGAGCTTGAAGAGGGCATGCGCTTCTGTCCAGGGGAAACGATCATGGGCGCGGGTAATGATGCTGTGACCTGCCGAGCGCGCGTCCCAGAGGATACATCCCCTCCAGTCATCATAGGTGGAGCATATGGTGTGCCTTTTCCGGAAAGCATGTTTGTGCCTGTCATGCTCAGCTTTGCTAAAGAAAGCGTTATTGATGTCATTGAAAATGCCACTCTGGAAACGGTCTATGGATATCCAATCAAGGCTGGGTCACCTTGGGAGGTGCTCGGAGGTTGGCGCGAAGCTGAACTATCGATGGAAGTTATTAACCGAGCAGGACGACCTGGCCTGTGTGTTGGGTGTGTAGAAACTTCACCCACTGCCCTAGCCCAGCTCTCCGCTGCCTCCTGGGGGGGATTTCGAACCACGGATTGGCATCACGTCGCTACAATCAGTGAGTTCAAAACCAACTATGATCTACTTTCCAAGGTGGCACATATCACGCGCATCGGGGGGGTAATGGAATGCTACTACAACCCTATTTATGGGGGTTATGTCGGGGGTGCCGAAGGGGTGGCAGTAGCGATTGTTGCTGCGTTGATCCTTTTGAACCAAATTGATATGGCCGATACTATAGCTACACGCCCAAATCATCCTTTCCTGGGCTGTGATACCACCCCCGAATTGCTCTGGTCAATGAGTGTCGCGCTGCAGGGATTATCGCGTAACACCAACCTTCTAGTAGGGGCATTAACTGGACCTGCAGGCGGTCCAGGGACCAAAACAATGCTTTACGAGAACGCCGCATTTACGATTGCAACCACAGTGTCCGGTCAATCGATGATTGAAGCAAGTCATTCGGCAGGTGGGAATGTTCCCCGGCATGTGAGCGGTCTGGATGCGAAGATTTGTGGCGAAGTGGCATACGCTGTGCGAGGAATGAGCCGTGAACATGCCAATGACCTGGTAAAGCGATTGATAGCTATCTACGAATCGCAACTGAATACCCAACCTATCGGCAAGCCATTTGAAGAAGTATATGATCTTGAAACCATTCAGCCAACCTCAGAATGGCAAGGGATGTACGATGAGGTTCGCAATGAATTAATTAAGATGGGTTTACCATTAGATCGTTTAGCTTATGAACAGGTTCGAGGAAAGGAGCTGCATGAGAATAGAGAGACGATTCCAGAACCACTTTCAATTAAGTAGACTAACAATAGTTACCGAGAGGAGAAGCAAATGTTCAACAAGAGAAGCTGGCAATTTGTAAGTGTATTTGTCATCATTATAATGATGCTGACCGCGTGTGGCGCAAAATCAACTCCTACAGCAGTTGTAGTTCCCCCGACCGAGGTAGCAACTCCGACTGCTGCGGTAGTAGCCCCGACTGAATTGAATGTGGCTTCCATCTTATCAGTTGGCCTTGAATCATCCTGGGATTCCACGTTCTATGATGCATTTAAGCGTATCCAGTCAGAGAGCCCGCATGGCGTTAAGATCAATGACCTGGTATATACCGAAGGTGTGTCTGGCGATGAAGCTGCTACCGTCATGCGACAATATGCAGAATCTGGAAAATACGACATCATCTTTGCCCAGGCTGCTTTTACCGACCAGGTAAAGCCTTTGGCTGAGGAATTCCCTAAAATTTTATGGGTCGTCTCCGGATCTGGGAATGAGCTGCTTGGTGGAAATGTGTACAACATCTATATGCGCATCCATGAGCCATCCTATTTGGAAGGCATTATTGCCGGGATGATGACCAAGACTAATGTAATTGGTGTACTCGGTTTGTATCCCGCAGACGATGTAAATGACGATGCTAATGCATTTATCGCAGGGGCAAAATCAGTCAATCCTAATGTTAAGGCAAAAGTAACCTTCATTGAGACCTGGTACGATCCTGCGAAGGCGACTGAAGCCACAAATGCCTTGATCGCAGCAGGCGCCGACCACATTCTACAGGGAGGAGAAGTTTATCAGGTCTGCGCAGATGCCCACATTTATTGCTATGCGAGGTATGCAGATTCCAATTTCATGGCACCAACCGCGGTTTTAACCAGTGCACTTGGATATTGGGACCCATCAATCAAATATATTATCGATCAATGGTACCAGTATAAAACCACGGGCGTAGCTTATAACGCTCCAAAGGAAAAGATTTGGTTCACAATGGCAGAGGGAGCAGGTGACATTGCTCCATTCCACGATCTGGATAGTCAGGTCCCCCAGACAGTAAAAGATAAGGTTGCTGAGGTCAAGCAGCAAATACTTGATGGGACATTTGTTGTTCCGTTGAATGAATCTACACCAACGTCAGATGAGTAGCTGATCTGGATCGATACGTAATAAAAAGTGCCCTCAACAAGAATATTGTTGAGGGCACACCGCGTGCTGGTGAAAATGAAATGAATCAAATTATCGACCCGCAGAGATCGACCGATAATTCGTCCGTCGTTATTGCGACCAGGAATCTGACTAAGAGATTCGAGAAAGTGGTCGCCAATGATGATATTTCGATTGATTTTAGTAAAGGGGAAATCCATTGTCTGCTGGGAGAGAATGGCGCGGGAAAGACGACCCTTGCGGAATGCCTCTTTGGTTACTATCAGCTTGATTCCGGTGAGATCTACTACAAGGGCAAAAAGGTCATCCTATCATCGCCAAGCGTTGCACTTAAGCTGGGAATCGGTATGGTGCACCAGCATTTTGTGCTTATCCGCCCGTTTAGCGTGGTTGAGAACATAGCCATGGGCTCACTGAAAAGCAATATCCTTCTTGACCTTAGCGCCACTGAGAAGAAAACTCAATCGTTGTGTGAGCAATATGGGATCAAGATCGACCTCTTTGCAAAGATCTCTCAACTCTCGGTCAGTCAGCAGCAATGGGTGGAAATTTTGAAAGCGGTTTATTATGGTGCAGACCTGCTCATCATGGATGAACCAACCGCAGCATTAACCCCGCAAGAAGTTGATAAGCTGTTTTCTGTACTTCAACAAATGAAACAGCAAGGATTGTCGGTGATTTTCGTCACCCATAAGCTAAAAGAGGTGATGGAGGTCTCAGACAGGGTTTCTGTATTAAGACGAGGCAAACTCATAGAGACCGCCTATACCTCTGAGGCCACTCAAGAAAGCCTTGCCCGGAAAATGGTTGGAAGGGACGTAGTTTTCAATATAGCTAAGGAGAATATTGTTGCAGGCGAGCCATTATTGGAAGCGTCCGAGTTAACTGCCTCCAACGACCAAGGTCAGCCTGCCTTATGCGGAGTATCTTTTACATTACACAAGAATGAAATCCTTGGTATTGCCGGAATCGCAGGGAATGGGCAAAGAGAATTATTTGAAGTGATGTCGGGTGTGCGCGAATTGGATAGCGGTGAAATTATATTCAATGGCAAAAGTATTGCGAATTTATCACCCACTCAAATCAAAACAAAAGGTATTGCCCACATTCCGGATGATCGCATCAGCGAAGGTTTGATCATGGATTTTTCAGTTGAGGACAATCTCATCCTCGGCCGGCAGAGGGATAGGGATTATCGAAAAGGCATTTTCCTAGACAGGAATCACATACACAAATCAGCTGTTGATTTGATCGATTCATTCAACATAACTCCCTCCTCTCCAACCATTCGGACCAGAAATTTATCCGGAGGAAATTTGCAGAAGGTCATCCTGGCAAGGGAACTGAACCGGGATATTCAATGCTTGGTAGCCAACCAGCCTACCCGTGGATTGGATGTGGGTGTGATTGAATATATCCACAGGCGATTATTGGCACTTCGCACGCTTGGGGTGGGTATTCTGTTGTTTTCTGAAGACCTTGATGAATTATTGTCACTATCCGACCGGATCGCGGTCATGTTTTGTGGCAAGATCGTACGTTTGTTCACTACACCTGATGCAAGCCTGGAAGAAATCGGTTTGTGTATGGCTGGAATAGATGAAATCCATCGAGAATAAGAAAGCCAGAATAAAGGTCGAAAAAAGGGAGCACGTCAGCCTGATAACCCAGATCGGCGCATTGATTGGCGCGGTTCTGCTTTCAATTATCGTTACCGGGTTGTTAATGTATATCGGGGGAGCTGACATCAAAGCAGGATTTATCGCCTTGTTCGAAGGGGCTTTTGGTTCCTGGCGGGCGATTGTTGAATCGTTAGTAAAAGCCACGCCATTGATATTAACTGGCTTGGCAACAGTGATAGCTTTTCGTGCTCGGATTTGGAATATCGGCCAGGAAGGTCAATTATATATTGGTGCCATCACAGCGTATTGGGCATATTTACAATTCAATAGCCTGAGTCCCATTATTTTAATACCCATCATTATCCTATTTGCCCTTATTGGTGGCGCGCTTTGTGGCTTGTTGCCGGCGGTAATCAAAGCGAAATTTGGTGTCGATGAGATCATCATCACCATAATGTTGAATTACATCGTCCTCTATTTTCTTTCTTGGCTGTTATCTGGCCCCTGGAAAGATCCCAATCATTATTACGAACAATCCCCGATCATTCTAGAAAAAGCTCAATTTCCGATCTTCATTGCTCACTCGCGTTTACACCTCGGTTTTTTCCTGGCAATTGTTGCAGCGATCTTGATCTATCTCCTACTCTCAAAAACCTCCTTGGGTTATGAGATAAAAGCAATGGGAATTAACCCAACTGCTGCCAGGTTCCAAGGGATTAATGTCGTCAAAACCATGATTATCGTGATGTTGATTAGTGGGGCATTGTCTGGATTAGCCGGTACAGGCGAGTTATTCGGGGTAGTCTATCGCCTCAAGTCAACCATATCTCTTGGGTATGGGTATACCGGCATCATTATTGCCATGCTTGCGGGGCTTGAACCATTGGTGGTCGTTCCAGTTGCTATTTTATTCGGTGGATTAATCAATGGATCTTTTTACCTTCAGACGACCACGAATGTTCCCGCCTCGATCGTGTATGTGATCCAGGCCATTGTCCTGCTCTTCTTTTTAGCTGCTAGGGCGATCAGCTTGTATAAGATCAGGTTCATTAAAAATGATTAACAATCTGCTTCAAGCTGCAATCATTATTAATATTCTCAGTTCAATGTTGCGGATTGCCACTCCGATCCTATTTGCAGCCACGGGTGAGCTGGTTTCGGAGCGCGCGGGTGTAATGAACTTGGGTCTCGAAGGAACCATGCTCACGGCAGCCTTTATCGGATTTTTGGTTGCTGAAAAAACAGGATCCCTTGCGGTTGCGATAATCGTAGCCAGCTTATCAGGTGCAGTTATGAGCTTGATCCTGGCATTCATGACCATTACCCTGGGCGTCGACCAAATCATTACCGGACTGGCAATAAACCTGCTTGCCTCCGGAGGCACGCTTTATTGGTTTCGGCTGGATTATGCCCAAACGAACCTGGAGAATACCCCCCTGGTCGATTTTTTGAAACCGATTAACCTGCCATTACTTTCCGATATTCCATATCTTGGGAAAATATTCTTTTCCCATAATTTTCTCACCTACCTCAGCTTCCTTCTGGTTCCAATAATTTGGTTTTTCTTATATAAGACGTCTTATGGGTTGAAGATCAGAAGCCTTGGAGAGAACCCGAAAGCAGCCGATGTAACGGGGACGAATGTAAATAAAAATCGATATATTGCAGTCATTATCGGCGGGTTAATGGCCGGCCTCGGAGGAGCGTTCGTTAGCATCGGCTCTGTTGAGCGCTTTTTCCCGGATATGACCGCTGGAAAAGGCTGGCTGGCTATTGTCATCGTCATTGCTGGGAACTGGAAACCAGGACGGATCCTCCTAGCGACATTAATTTTTGCCTTCCTAGATGCTTTCCAGTTACAAGTTCAGAGTGTAGGCGTGCATTTACCTTACCAGATCCTTCTCGCTTTGCCATATATCGTCGCAATCATCGCTTTAATTAGCGGACGCGCTCGTTCAAACGCCCCAGAATCTTTAGGCGTACCATACCATCGGGATTAGTACTATTTCAATGTCACGTTGATCCGTGGGAAGATATGAACCTGGTATTGAGTTCACGGCTACAATGCCTCCGTGGATCTGGTCGGTGAGATGCTTGTTGTCATCGATGAAGCGACTTGCCTTTGCAAATAGTACGAAGGGTCGCTTACCGTCGTGGCTTCGATCTGCGGGAAGGCGGCTGATCCTCAGGACCTGACCTTTCAAGAGAAGCTGCTGCGTGAGGCAGGCGTCCTTGTATATGGCAGCAATGCCAGGGAAACTGCAGCCTGCAGCTGGTTATTAGGAAAGGGTGTGTTGGGCATTCAAACCAAAATGGAGTAGTTTCTAACAACTCGGCTTGTGATTGTCGACGTTGGCTTGAGCAAATTCAGCCAAAGCCTGAAGTAGCTGGGGGTGGAGATAATCCAGTTGGATTGGACTCTATCCGCCAGCGCTAACGAGGAGAGAATGGATTTGTTGGATGAATTGTTATAAGGTATGGAGCACTTGAAAAAAAGTATTCCCCTATCGATATAATCGAGAGCCCGTTTCTTGAATTGAGTAGGAATTTGCTCTTTCCACTATTTTCCTGCAACGGAGCAGATGTGGTACAACTACTATATTTCACGTGCTCTAGTATTTTTGGATATGGATGATAATATAGGAATATGAAATGATTTCTATCATACTGTCATAATCGGGTATACATATGAACATTCGCACTGATGTTGGATTGACATTTGATGACGTCTTGCTCGTCCCCCGCCGCTCAAGCATCCACAGTAGGGCAGAAGTATCCACCAACACCTGGCTTGTGCCGGGGATCCACCTATCCATCCCGATCCTCTCGGCGAATATGGACACCGTGACAGAAACACGCATGGCGATCGCCATGGCACAGCTAGGAGGGATAGGGATCCTACATCGTTTTATGACCATCGAAGACCAAGCCGAATGTGTCCTGCGGGTTAAACGCTCTGAAAGCCTGGTAGTGGAATCTCCTCTCACCATCTCACCAGGGGCAAGCGTGGAGCAGGCGCTCCATCGAATGGAAGTGGATGGGGTGGGTGGATTAATGGTTGTAGATGAAGAGAACCACCTGTTGGGCATCATCACCAAGCGTGATGTTTTATTGGCTCCGCAGGATGATATCCCATTACAACAGGTGATGACACCACGTGAGAGGCTGATCACTGCTTCTCAGGATGAAACCCTGGAGGAAGCCCGCCGGACGCTTTATGAGCATCGTATTGAAAAACTACCCTTAGTGGATAACGAAGGTCACCTGGCAGGCTTGATTACGGTACAGGACATTTTAAAAATCCAGGATCATCCGGACGCTACAAAAGACAACCGCGGTCGACTGCGGGTGGGCGCGGCAGTAGGGGTTCGCCCGGAGGATATGGAGCGTGCGACCAGCTGTCAGGCCGCTGGCGCGGATGTTTTGGTGGTGGATATCGCCCACGGCCATTCCGACCATGTCATCCAAATGGTACGCAATTTGAAGCAGCGCTTCCCCAACGTGCCGATTATTGCCGGAAACGTTGCCACAGCGCAAGGGGTAAATGATTTGGTAAAAGCAGGTGCAGACGCGGTGAAGGTTGGAGTGGGGTCCGGATCAATTTGCACAACCCGAATTGTGACCGGTTTTGGGGTACCCCAGCTGAGCGCCATCATGGAGTGCGCTGAAATTGGGAAAGTGCTGAAGGTGCCCATTATTGCTGATGGCGGCATCCGCAACTCGGGAGATATGACCAAAAGCCTGGCGGCTGGCGCTAGCACAGTGATGATCGGGAGTCTGCTGGCAGGCACGGATGAAAGCCCGGGTGCGACGGTCATCCGCGAAGGCAGACGATATAAAATCGTACGCGGAATGGCATCATTATCGGCCAATATGGATCGGAAGAAGCTTCAGAAGGGCGAGCTGGCAATCGAAGAGTGGGAGGAGGTGGTGCCAGAAGGCGTGGAAGCCACGGTGCCCTACAAAGGTACGCTGGTGGATACCATCCACCAGCTGGTGGGCGGGCTTCGCTCGGGGATGAGTTATGCCGGCGCCTGTTCTATTAAAGAGCTATGGGAAGCAGCTGAGTTCATTCGAATCACCCCTTCGGGGATGCAAGAATCGCATCCGCATGATGTGGAACTGATCTAATATACACACCAACAATCTAGAAGTGCAAGCAATACCCTAGTATTTCCTATGAATTGTTAATGCATTTTCTTTCAATCAAAGTTATCTTGGGTTATGGTCGTGACTCTAGAATACCTTTTATTGTGACACTCCCCTACGGTTAAAGCCGTGGGGCTTCTTGGGGCAGCCTTAGCCCACTGGCTGTGCTTTGGCCCCACCGGGCGTGTCCCGCCCGTTGTAATATATTAATTGCAGCATTAACATCCCGATCCATCGACAGGCCGCAAGCGCAATCCAACCAACGATCCGCCAGGGATAGATCGGCAAAAACCGTACCGCAAGAGCAACAAGCTTTAGATGTATAGGCCGGGTTTACCAGAACTACCAGACGACCAG
>JBGOYO010000064.1:0-10233 GCA_041479715.1 Anaerolineae bacterium | reverse complement strand
TGCCGGGCGCATAATATCACCTTGCTGTAATAAAACAATAATACGCTGAGATCGCAGAGATAGTTATAATTTCTGCGCTCTCTGTGGTATTTTTCTTCCAAACTTCCCAAGACTTATTTATCTTAGCCTAACAATTCTGTCATTTACATATTTTTAGCATTTGCTATAATGGATTTAGTTAAGTATTGTGAAATATATCATTTGATTATCTGTAACACAAGATCATTAAAAACTAGTTTTTCACACAACGGAGGTGCCCTCGATATCATTCTCTTCCTCTTCTCGTTTTTGATCGACCAGGAAAGGAGGCGCCGAGTAAGCTTATAGACAGGTTTAGGTCATTCCAATTGAAGGGGGAACTAGGTTCGATTTTTGACCGAATAGGTCACTAAACTGGATGTTCATTCCAGACACATCATTGAAATAGTACGTAGAAACCGGCATTTAGCCGGTTTCTCTTTAATCTACTCAACATTTATGTGTATGATTTTGCTTTTATTATTTATCTTCTCCCTATTTACCGGATCCCTAATTGACCATTCACTCGATATGTGGCATAATTCGCCCCAATCGATCTTCGAAAAGCGATGATGGAAACGAGTAAGCCTGATACCCTGCCAGCGACCCCGGAAACGGTGTGAGCCGGGGCAGTCCGACAGGCTGAAAATCCTTCTGGAGCTGTGATCTGAAAGCAGTAATCTGCGAGTAGGAAAGCCGGGATTGCCAAACGTTACCCCTGGCACGTGGATCGTGATCTGTCCGTCAGATGACTGCCCACGCAGCGGAGGTGCTCGCCTTTCGGGCGGGAACCAGGGTGGTACCGCGGGAGTACTGGAACTTGCGCTCTCGTCCCTGACGTGGGAAGAGAGTTTTTGGTTAAAAGGAGTAGCTATGCCATTTCAAGAAGTCCCCAACAAGGTCGACTTTCAGGCCCAGGAGCTTGAAATCCTCAAGTTCTGGAAGGCGAGTCACGTGTTTGAGAAGATGGTCGCCATTCATAAAGGTCAGCCCAGGTGGTCGTTCATCGATGGTCCCATCACTGCTAACAACCCTATGGGCGTCCATCACGGCTGGGGGCGTACATATAAGGACTTGATGCTGCGCTTCCGCACGATGCAGGGGCATGAGATGCGCTACCAGAACGGCTTCGATTGCCAGGGTCTGTGGGTGGAGGTCAACGTCGAGCGTGAGCTGGAGTTCAAATCTAAGCTGGATATTGAAGACTACGGCCTGGCTAAATTCGTGCTTAAGTGTAAGGAGCGCGTCTTGAAATACGCCGCCGTCCAGACCGAGCAGTCCATCCGCCTTGGATATTGGATGGATTGGAATGACCCGGATATGCTAAAAGACCTGGCGGAAAAGTTGATGCAAGACCCTTCCCAGGTCATCACCGTGCCTGGTCCGAAAGGCCCATTCACCGGCACGGTTGAGCAGGTAGTGGCTCACCTGGGGCTGCCCGAGCTGGGTGGCTCGTATTTCACCTTCTCAAACGAGAATAATTACATGATCTGGACCTTCCTGAAGAAGTGCTGGGAGAAAGGTTGGCTGTACAAAGGCGATGACGTTATGCCCTGGTGCCCTCGTTGCGCCACCGGCATCAGCCAGCATGAGATTGCCACTGAGGGTTACCAGGAGATCACCCACAACTCGGTGATCCTGCGCTTCCCATTGCTGGGGCGCCAAAACGAATCCCTACTTGTTTGGACGACCACTCCTTGGACGCTCACCAGCAACGTGGCCGCGGCAGTCGGCCCCGAGCTGATCTACATCAAAGTGAAGCAGGGTAATGATGTGCTGTATCTCTCCAAGGGTACTCTCAGCATGCTCCAAGGACCCTATGAGGTCCTGGGAGAGCTTAAGGGAGTTGAGATGGAAGGCTGGACTTATTCCGGTCCGTTTGATGACCTGGAACCTGCCCAACGGCCCGGTGGATACACCTACCTGGCGCAGCTCATCCGCGACGTCAAGCAAAATGCCATCCAGGCACACCGAGTCATCCTGTGGGATACAGTAGGTGAAGAGGAAGGCACCGGTATTGTGCACATGGCGCCAGGCTGCGGTGCTGAAGACTTCCAGCTCGGCGTGCAATATCATATGCCGCTCATCGCCCCTTTGAACGAGGAGGGCGAGTTCCTGGAAGGTTTCGACTGGCTGAGTGGAAAACACGTCTCGGAGGTAGGCGAGCTGATCTTTGACGATCTTCGCCGTAAAGGCTTGCTCTACTGCGTGGTGCCCTACACCCACCGCTACCCGGTCTGCTGGCGCTGCGGCACGGAGTTGGTGTTCCGCCTGGTGGACGAATGGTTCATCAGTATGGGGGCGAGTTACGAAAAACCCCGCCAGGAGCTGACAACTGAGGAAAAAGCGGGCAGCTTGCGTTACCAGATCATGGATGTGGTCGAGCAGATCAAATGGATCCCTGACTTCGGCTTCTCACGCGAGATGGACTGGCTGAAAAACATGCACGACTGGATGATCAGTAAGAAGCGCTACTGGGGTCTAGCGTTGCCCATCTGGGAGTGTGAAGCCTGTGGCAACTTCGAGGTTATCGGGAGCGATGACGAGCTTAAGCAGCGCGCCACCAGTGGACTGGACGTGTTGGATGACCACACTCCCCATCGCCCATACATCGATGCGGTCACCATCCCCTGCTCCAGATGCGGTACAAGTATGAACCGGGTGCGCGATGTGGGCAACCCTTGGTTGGATGCGGGTATTGTGCCCTTCAGCACACTCTGCTACCGCAAAGACCCCGACTTTTGGAAGCAGTGGTACCCCGCCGACTGGATCAGTGAAAGCTTCCCCGGGCAATTCCGTAACTGGTTCTACTCACTCCTGGCGATGGCGACCGTCATCGAAAGCACTCCGCCATTCATGGAAAACTTCGGTTATGCCATGTTGCTGGGACCGGATGGACGCGCCATGCATAAAAGCTTGGGAAATATGATCGAATTCAACGAAGCTGCCGGTGAAATGGGTGTGGATGCGATGCGGTGGCTATTCTCATCGCACAAACCGGAGAACGATTTGATCTTCGCCTATGAAAAGCCAGAAAGTAAACCCGAAAATGACCTTCTGTCCGGCGTTCGCACCGGAAAAGATGTACGGAAAGAGTTCATCATCCCACTGTGGAACGTGTATAGTTTCTTCGCGAACTATGCCCGCCTGGATGGCTGGCAGCCCGGTGATAACGGCGATACGAGTTTTGATCCCAACTACCCCGAGGGTGACACGCCACAAAGCGATAACCTGATGGACCGCTGGATCCTGGAACGGTTAAACCAGGTGGTCGAACGAGTTGGCGCCTTCCTTGATGCCTCTGATTTTATGAGTGCCAGCATGGTCGCTGAAGCCTTCCTGGATGATCTCTCCAACTGGTATGTGCGGCGCTCGCGCCGGCGTTTCTGGAAATCGGAACATGACGCCGACAAGAACACCGCCTACGCCACCTTGTATCACGTGCTGGTTAAATTCGCCAAGACGCTGGCCCCCTTCATCCCCTTCATCACCGAGGTGATGTACCAGAACTTGGTGCGTTCGGCGAGGCCCAAGGCATACGAGAGCATCCATCACACTTCCTGGCCCAAGTTTGACGCACATATGGCGGATGATGCCCTGCTCGAACAGTTGTCGCTCGCCCGCCGTGTGGCCTCGCTCGGGCTCAGCGCGCGTGCGAATGCCAACCTGAAGGTCCGCCAGCCGCTCAGCAAGGTGCTGGTGCATGCCGGCAAAGCCGTTTTACGGCAAGAGCTGGTGGAGATCGTTAAGGACGAGCTGAACGTGAAAGCGTTTGAGTTCGTTGAGCACGAAGGCGCCCTGGTAAAGTACAAAGTGCTGCCGGATAATAAGCTGCTGGGTCCGAAATTCGGGGTGAAATTCCCTGACGTGCGGGCTGCCCTGGCACATGCTGACCCGACCTGGGTGGCTGGTAACGTGATTGCAGGGATCCCGGTGAAGCTCGATGTGGGCAGCGAAACCGTCGAGCTCGCCCCTGAAACCATCCTGGTCAGCACCGAGCCATTGCCCGGTCTGGCAGTGGCCTCAGATAAGTACATCACTGTCGGCATTGATGCCACGCTCACTCCAGAGCTAAAAGCGGAGGGGCTGGCGCGCGAGATCGTGCGGCGGGTGCAGGACATGCGCAAAAATGCCGGCTTCAACATCGAGGACCGCATCACTACCTGCTACCAGGCCGAAGGAATGCTGGGTTCCGTATTCGCTACCTGGGGTGAGTACATTAAATCAGAGACTCTTACAACAAAGCTGCTGAATGCCCTACCGGTTGAGGGTGCATATATGGAAGAGCATAAAATTGATGAAGAGACCCTCATACTGGCGGTAAAGAGGAATAAATAAGCCCTCGCTCAATTTCCCATTTTATCGAACAAGATGGGGGAGGAGAATTATTAAACTACACCATCATATCCATATAACAAGATACACCCCGGTTTTCTTTCCGGGGTGTATTGATTTTAATTAGCAGATAAAATTATTATTATTTCCCCGTGGCGGCAAACCACGCCCCACCCGGGCTATTCCCTGATATTTATTGATAATTATGTATCACTTTTCGGTTTGGATTTTAATAAAAGGTGATTTCTGGATATTTCAAATTATTAAATAATCTATCGGTAGATATATATATAATTATAAGTCGATGCCACTTCCCACCTACTCACGATAATGATAACCAACCCCCATATTTCTCGTTCAAACAATTACGTAGTCGAATTTTCCTGTCTGCACTACTCCTCCGCTTGTTTCTTTTCCAAATCTCGGCGGTCTTGCTGATCTGTTAGTCTTTTCTTCTCCTGCTCTTTTTCCAGCTGCTGTCGTTCCTCTTGTTGCGGTTTTTGTTCACCTTCCTGCTGCTGCTCCATCTGCTTCCGATCTTGTTGTTGAATGATCCGCTTCTTCTCCTGCTCCTTTTCAAGCTGCTGGCGTTCCTCTTGCCGCGGCTTATCTTGGCCTTCCTGTTGTCGCTCTAGCTGTTGGCGCTCCTGTTGCTTTTTTTTACGCTCATCTTCCTGCTGGCGTTCCAGTTTCTGCCGTTCCTGGGCGCGTTGTTTCCATTCTTCTTCCTGCTTTTTCTCCTGCTTCTGCTGTTCAATGGCGCGTTGTTTCCGTTCTTCATCCTGTTGCTTCTCCAGCTCTTTCTGTTTCCGCTGCCACTGCTCAAACTGCTCTTGCTGATCTGTTTTCTTATCTGGGGTCATATTGGGCGCCTCTAGCCTCCATTATAATCTTTATTTCTCTGGCTGCTTTAATTTCCATATGCAACCAGATTCCTGCGTTCCCACCAGGTTCCTTTTCCTGGATGATGCGGTATATCGATTTTAGTAATTAATGATGCGGGAACAAATCTACTCGTAAATCCATCTGTTATGAAAATAAAGAAATATCGCCTGCTCGTCCGAAGAAGGTATGTTGGTAATCAAACTATGGTGTTATTATTTTGAATTTCCTTGGTATCCTTCGAGTCCTTTGTGGTTTTCTTTATCCTTTCGGCTCGATTTCATTTTCGGGTACAATAAACGGAATGCTTCTCTTGAATCAGGTATTCCATGAACCCTAATCCCACCCTGGCCATTATCGGCGGTTCCGGGCTGTACAGCATGCCCGGGATGAAAGACGTCTCCGAGCACGACCTCTCGACGCCATTCGGAAAGCCCAGCGCGCCCATCATCATCGGCACGCTCGATGGAATTGAGATTGCCTTCCTCGCCCGGCATGGGATCGGCCATTCCATCTCACCCACCGAGGTCAACTACTGTGCTAACATCTACGCCCTCAAATCTCTGGGTGTGGAGCGCGTGGTCAGCATCTCAGCTTGCGGCTCGCTGCGGGATGATTACGCCCCCGGTGACCTGGTCATCCCCGACCAGGTGTTCGACCTCACCCGCAGCCGGCGACGCACATTTTTCAGCGAGGGCCTGGTGGCACACATCGGGGTGGCTGACCCATTCTGCCCGGATCTCTCCACCCAGGTATTTGAGGCGGTACAAGCTACGGGTGCCACGGTACACCGCGGCGGGTCATTCCTCACGGTCGAAGGGCCAAGATTCTCTACCAAAGCTGAATCAAACGTCTACCGGTCATGGGGCATGTCATTAATCGGCATGACCACCTCGCCCGAGGTCTTCCTGGCGCGTGAGGCTGAGCTGTGCTACACCGTCATGGCACATGTCACCGATTATGATGTGTGGCACATGGAGCAGGAGCCGGTCAGCGTCGAAGCGGTGATCACGGTGCTCAACCGGAACACGCACATCGCACAGCTCGCCATCGCTAACCTGGCTAAGAACCTCTCCCCTGAGCGCCATTGTGACTGTGAGCACGCCCTCGCCAATGCCATCATCACCCACCCAGACCACATCCCAGCTGAAACGCGCCAAAAGCTGGACCTGCTGGTGCGGAAATATCTCCAGTAAATTAGCTTGTCCGACCATCTGATTTCCCCAACTGACCGTATTGAGCGGCGCCTCCTGATCCTGGCAGGCGCATTTATAGCCATTTACTCGATCTCCCTCACCCTGGCCAACGCTGCCCGCCTGCGTACCTGGCAGGTGGATTACCGCTGGTCTCACTGGCTGGGCTTCACCGTGTGGATTGGGATAGTCTGGTTGGTGCACGCCCAGCTCTCTCACCGGTTACCAGAGCGTGACCCATTCCTGTTCCCAGTGACGGCTCTGCTCACTGGCTGGGGTATGCTCACCATCTGGCGGCTGTCAAACGGGCTGGGTCTCCGCCAGACTGTGTGGCTGCTCGTGATCGGTATTGTCTTCCTTCTGGCGCTGCGTTTCGACAGCAACCAACCGGTCGGCAGGATCCTGGTATACCTGCGCCGGTTCAAGTATGTTTGGCTGACCTCAGGGTTGGTGCTCACCGCAGCCACGCTTTTCCTGGGTACCAACCCACTCGGTGCTGGTCCGCGCCTGTGGCTGGGATGCTGTGGCTTTTATTTCCAACCCTCCGAACCGCTGAAACTTCTGCTGATCATCTACCTGGCTGCCTTCCTGGCAGACCGCCAGGCTGCGGGCACCCCCACGACGAAGCTGCTGCCGCTGCTGACCCCCACTCTGCTCATGACCGGCTTGGCGCTGCTGTTGCTCGTATTCCAGCGCGACCTGGGTACTGCGGCGATTTTTATCGTGCTGTATGCAGTCATCGTCTTCGCCGGAACAGGTAACAAAAATGTACTGCTCATCAGCACGCTGGTGTTGATCCTGGCGGCGGTAGCCGGCTATTCCCTTTTCGATGTGGTGAGCCAGCGTGTCGATGCGTGGATCAATCCCTGGCTCGATCCAACCGGGCGCTCCTACCAGATTGTGCAGTCACTCCTGGCAGTGGCTAATGGAGGTCTAATTGGGCGCGGCGCGGGGATGGGCAGCCCGAGCCTGGTGCCCATCGCCCAATCCGATTTTATCTTCCCCGCGATTAGTGAAGAGGCCGGCCTGGTGGGCGCTCTTGCGATCCTCGCGCTTTTGGCACTGCTCGTCAACCGGGGAATGCGCCTGGGGATAAAATCTGCTGATCCTTTTCACCGTTTATTGGCGATTGGGCTGGTGGTCCACCTGGTCGGGCAGAGCATACTGATCATCGCAGGCAACCTTAGGCTGCTGCCCCTCACCGGGGTAACCCTGCCATTTGTTTCCTATGGCGGGTCATCCCTGTTGGTGTCCTTTTTCGAGCTGTTGTGCCTGTTGCTCATCAGCGCCCGCAGTGAGGAGCTCCAGGGAGTGCAGCCGGAGATCTTAAAAGCCCAGACGAACCTTAATTTGGTGATATCGGGTGGGTTGATGCTAGGTCTGGCAGGCACCGCAGTAATTTCCGGTTGGTGGAGCCTGGTGCGCGGTCCTGACCTGCTGACCCGCACCGATAACCCCCGCCGTACCATTGCTGACCGCTACGTTAAACGTGGGTCGATCTTCGATAGTCACAGTAACCCGCTGGCTGAATCCAGCGGCGTGACTGGGGCTTACCAGCGGTCGTATCCATACGCTGCCTTGAGTCCGCTGGTCGGATACACCGACTCCATCTACGGGCAAGCCGGCCTCGAAGCCAGCCTTGACCCCTACTTGCGCGGCTTGAAGGGCTACCCGGCGCTGACCTTGTGGCGGGAGCACCTGCTATACGGCCAGCCGCCTCCCGGCTTGGACGTGCGCTTGAGTTTGGACCTCGACTTGCAGACCAGGGCGGACGAGCTGCTGGCAGGTCACAAGGGTGCGCTGGTGCTTTTAAATGCACGCACCGGTGAGGTCCTGGCGATGGCTTCCAGCCCGGGTTTCGACGCCAACCAATTGAATAGCACCTGGGAGAGCCTGGTGTCTGACCCAAGCTCACCCCTGCTCGACCGGGCCGGGATGGGGATGTACCCGGTCGGAAATGCCTTGGGTGGATTCCTTTTGTCAGCCAGCCTGGTGGACCCGGCTACGCAGTATACCGGCAATAACAATGTGGGCTGTGCCGTGGTCCCCGAGGGACCCTCCTGGGGAGAGGTTATTGCAGCAGGATGCCCGGAGCCAATGAAGCAGCTGCTATCATCCATGAGCGGTCAGGATTTGATCAAATTTATCGATCAGCTGGGATTGTACACTGCTCCCAGCTTCCCGGTAGAAACGCTCAGCTCCACCAAGCCTAGCGCAATTTCTAACCCGTTCACCTACGTCACTGGCCAGAATAATGACGTTGCAACGGGCGGACTATTTCAAGTCACACCATTACAAATGGCATTAGCTGCCGCTATATTGAGCAACCAGGGAACACTGCCAGCCCCGCGGCTGGTGATGTCGGTCGATACACCCCAATCCGGTTGGGTGACACTGCCGTTAACCACACAACCGCAGCAGGCACTCCCGGCCGTTAATGCCAATAAGGCGGCCGGAGCACTTATGTCTGGTGACATGCCCTTCTGGCAGGTTGTCGCTTCAGGGAAAGGGAATGCATCATCCACCGAGGCGGCGAATACCATATATCCTGGATACTCATGGTACCTGGGTGGCACCTCGCCGGAATGGCAAGGAGTACCCCTGGCGCTTGCGGTGATTCTGGAAGAAGACAACCCTCAACAGGTGCAGGAAATCGGGCGCGCGATGTTTCAGTCTGCAATTATCCCGTAGTTTTAATCCCCATTTATCGCCGTAATTGAATATTCCCCAATACTATTAATATTATATATCTTGGTATACTGTGTATTACATAGTATAATGTAATAAAGGATAGTTACTATGGAGAATATACCATCAATTGACAACCTGATTCTAGAAATGCGGCGTGGGATGATCGTCCTGGCAGTGCTCAGTCAATGCGACCAGGAGCAATATGGTTACTCGCTAATGAAGTCACTGGCAGAAAAGGGGCTGGAGATCGACCA
The DNA here is from genome assembly GCA_041479715.1 of Anaerolineae bacterium. Lineage (GTDB taxonomy): Bacteria > Chloroflexota > Anaerolineae > Anaerolineales > UBA4823 > FEB-25. Next base: position 860 of record JBGOYO010000064.1, on the reverse strand, counting down.
GGGAACGCTCTACCCCCTGCTGCGGCGGTTGGAAACTCAGGGCCTGCTCAGCTCTAATTGGAGACTGGAAGATGCCCGGCCTCGCCGTTATTATATCGTCAGCCCGGATGGGCAGGCAGTCTTGCCCAGGCTGATTAACGAATGGGAAAGCATGGTCCAAATGATGGACCGCATGCTGAATAAATAAATAGGAGAAAGAAAATGGATACCTTAATTGATCGCTATTTAGCTGCCGTAAGTGATATCCTACCCGCCAAACAGCGCAAGGATACCATCACCGAGATCCAGTCGCTGATCCAGGATGCACTGGACGACCGCAGCAAAGCCGAGGGACATGCGCCGGATGAGGCGATGATGGCAGAGGTACTTAAGCAGTTCGGACCACCGGAGAAAATCGTCGCCCCCTATCTGCCGGAAAAGTATTTGATTGGGCCGCACCTGTTCCCGACATTTATGCTGGTTATCCGCATCGTCTTACCGATCATCGCAGTCCTGTCACTGGTCGGGTTTTGGGTAGCTTACAGCAGGACAGTCTCCATCACTCCGTTTGATCTGCTCACCGATATTTTGAGGTCCTTGGGCAGCGCCTTATCGACGGTCGTACAAGCATTTGGAAACATCGTGTTGATCTTCGCCATCCTGCAGTGGGCGCTGCCAGAGTTCAAGTTCCCCACCAAAGCGCAAGAATGGGATCCACACAGCCTGAAAGTTATCAGCCAGCCCGATAAAATTAAACGCGGCGAGCTGATCACGGAGATTTTCTTCACCCTGGTGGGATTGATCATCTTCAACTTCTATCTTGACCGTGTGGGAATCTACAATAACATCAATGGTACATGGACGTTCACACCTGTCCTGAC